>NZ_DLJD01000025.1:16496-114133 GCF_002484085.1 Sphingobacterium sp. UBA7625 | reverse complement strand
GAAGGCTGCTCGTCTTCTTTCAATTTATTGGAATTCGTAATGGGTAGGTTGATTGAGTTTGTCAGCGATGGCAAATCTAGATAAATGATAGAAATTCCACTTCGGTGGTCTACAGAACCCGGCTTACAAGGTTTGCTTCTTTTTCGCTAATTGCTAAAAAAACCTTATATTGATTTCCATAATTGAAAATAGCATAACGCTGAATTTATGAGTACAATTTTAATCATTGACGATGAACGCGCCATCAGAAGTTCTCTGCGTGATATCTTGGAATATGAAGATTATACGATTTTAGATGTTGACAATGGCCGGGATGGATTGGATATTTTAAAAAAAGAAAAGATCAACTTGGTGCTATGTGACATCAAGATGAATAACATGGACGGAATGGAGGTGCTGTCCGAAGCACATCAGACCAGCCCAGACATCCCTTTTATTATGATTTCCGGTCATGGCACGATTGAAACAGCAGTTGAGGCGGCAAAAAAGGGTGCTTTTGATTTCCTTGAAAAACCATTGGATTTAAACCGATTGCTTATTACGGTTCGAAATGCATTGGATAAGAGTTCGCTAGTCACCGAAACCAAGGTATTAAAACGTAAAGTCAGCAGTTCAAAGACAAAAGATATATTGGGTGAATCCGGAGCAATTAAACGGATCAAAGAAACAATAGATCGTGTTGCTCCAACGGAGGCAAGAGTATTGATTACAGGGGCAAATGGTTCGGGTAAGGAGCTTGTGGCCCGTTGGCTGCATGAAAAATCAAATCGTTCACAGGCACCATTGATCGAGGTAAACTGTGCTGCGATTCCTTCGGAACTGATTGAATCCGAATTGTTCGGGCATGAAAAAGGTTCCTTTACTTCGGCGATTAAACAACGGATAGGTAAGTTTGAACAGGCCAGTGGTGGAACATTGTTTTTGGACGAGATAGGTGATATGAGCCTTTCTGCTCAGGCTAAGGTTTTGCGGGCTTTACAGGAACATAAAATTACCAGAGTGGGGGGAGATAAGGAAATTGATGTGAATGTACGTGTTGTCGCTGCAACCAACAAAGATTTGCTAAAAGAAATCGAAGAGGGTAATTTTAGAATGGACTTGTATCACCGTCTTTCGGTAATTTTAATCCATGTGCCTTCATTAATTGATCGCGTTGATGACATCCCTTTGCTTTCCACCAACTTTTGCGAAGAAATATGTATGGAGTACGGTATTCCTGTGAAGGAAATAACGAATGCTGCAATGAAAGAATTGAGCCATCTCCCCTGGACAGGAAATATTCGTGAATTGCGTAATATGATCGAGCGTCTAATTATTTTGAGTGATAAATCCATTACTGATAAAGATGTTGTTGCATTCGCTAATCCTTCGCGTGAGCCAGTAGGTGGAGTTGCCTATGAAAAAGGTGCAGTAAATTATGGGTTGGATATGGATTCGTTTGATTCGTTCCAGGATTATAAGGATCATGCGGAAAAAGAATTTATAAAATATAAATTGGAAAAGAATAATTGGAATGTGTCCAAGACTGCGGATGACCTCGATATACAGCGTAGTCATCTCTATAGTAAAATTGAGAAATTTGGTCTCAAAAGAGATTAATATAAATAAGGGCTTTCAAAAGAAGCCCTTATTTATATTAATCTAGCGATGTATTTTACTTTAAAAATCATGGTTAAGTAGCTGTATTGTTAAAATAATCTTAACATGATTTAATAAGCTGTCTAATCAAGATTTTTCTATTGCAGTATTGCTTTCACATTTGCTACTGAAATTTCAGTATAGTTTCTGACATAAGTATCGCTTACAGGAAGCTCTTGTTGTTTATGCGTTGATAATACAGCAACAACCTTCATTCCCGCATTCTTAGCAGCTGTAATACCCGAAAAGGAATCTTCAAATACAATACATTTTTCAATCGGCATACCAAGATTTTCAGCTGATTTCAAGTAAACTTCGGGATGTGGTTTATGAAGTTTCACATCTTCGCTGCTTAATGTGGACGAGAAAAGATCCCGGATCTTTAACTCATCCAAGATCAGATCCATATTTTCCTTGGGTGCAGATGTTGCTACTGCAAGTTTAAATCCATTGTCTTTTAATTCTTTTAAAAATTCTATTAAACCTTTAATAGGAGCTACATGTTCTTTGTAGATCACTCTAAAAAGCTGTTCTTTTTCAAATTCAAGCGTACGCAATTCTTCAGGAGATATTGGTCGTTTAAAAAAATGCTGCATGATATAGCTGTTGTGTTTGCCATACATATGCTGTTCAAATTCTTCTTCAGTAGCCTGCTGTACGTTATGGTTTTTAAAAAAAGCTCTGAAAGCTTCTGCGTGGAAGGGATTTGTGTGACTTATAACCCCGTCCATGTCAAAAATTGCCGCGTATTCTGTCATTTGGCTAATATACAATAATTGCTTTATTTGATTGTTTGTCGACTTTCATATTCCAGTAAATATTTTAGGATACTGTTACAATATGCCTAGATTATAACGACCTTTATCGGAACTGCTTACTTCTCTATGAAACTGGAAGAAATCTTCGTAGTTACTTGCTGGATAATTCCCTTCGAAGAGCTCCAATTTTCGGTACGTTAATAATTTATTTCCTTTTATTTCTGATTTAAATTCATATTTACCAAATGGTTTTTCGATGATCTTCTGTTCAGGTGTTATATTTTTTACGATGTTGTCCGGGAGTGTGATGCTAATGCTGTCAATGTCAATAAACCCACGTTCTATAAAAATATCCTCTGTACGATTTTTATTCTCAGAAATGCTGGATTGTGTATTGAAGATATTGGGCTGGATCAGCATTTTATTACCATTTTTCACCGCATAATTTTTAATGAAAATCGTTAGGTTTTCTTCAATAAATGGTTTCTCCTGTTTGTGTTCGGCGTATTTTACCTGGTCGAAATTGATATTGTCAATGTTATAATACTCGGCCAATAATTTGGTTTTCTCATTGTTGTTCGCTAAAAGTATCTCCATATGGTTTTCATATTGCGTGCCATAAAACTTCGTGTTTAAAACACCTTTTATGCTGCCGTCATCAGCGAGTGTCAGGTCAGCATTGCGAAGCTGGAGATTGGTTGAGTTACTATATTTTGGCGTATGCATAATCACCCCGCCATTTTCGGTACAGGCAATGACGTCCCTGTCATCCGTAAAATTGCTGAGGAATCCAAAAGGAAGGTTCTGACTGGTACATTCCAGCCAAGTCGTGTCATTTTTGAAGGGGACGCATAGGATTGCATGATTGCCATCCTGTACGTTTGCAAATGTCTTGTGGAAATTCTCCTTGCGTTTTCCGGCTTCAACCATACAATAGTAAGAAGGTATATCAACTGCTGATAACATACTTCTCATATAGTTCACCAGGGCTTTGCAATCACCATATCCTAAACGGTCAACCTCAGATGCAGGAAAAGGTTCAAGTCCGCCTATTCCGATCTGAATGCTGATATATCTCGTGTTTTTTTGCAGATAATCGTATAGAATTTTTGCTTTTTCCCGATCCGATGAAGCATTCTTTGTCAGTGATATGAATTTCTGTTTTGAGGCTTCGGTAAGATCTTCCTTTTTGCTCAATAATTTGGTTGTAAACCAGTCTCCGTATTCTTTCCAGTCGCTAAAGTTGCCTTCTTTTCCGTAGTAGACAAAGTTTTTAGGAACGATCAATACACTTGTTCTTTTTAGATTGGGATTGGGGCTATAAGACTCCTCTTTTTTAGCGGGAATTTGTTCTGTGCTCCAGAATTTGCTGACTGTTTTGTCGGTTTTCTCCTCTTTAATAGCACCTTTATAGTTTTTTGACTCGATGCGGAATTCAGTGCCAATCGGCGTTATAAATTGATAGCTGCTTTTTTCAATGGAAACATTGTTCGAAACTTCAGGAGTCCATGAAGGAATAATCAAGTTTTGTTTATGTTTTACTTCGTATTGATATTCAATCGTATAGGGGTAACTGTGGTAATCGGGAACATAGAGCTTCATCCTCGAATCCGCAAACATCGTACTGTTGTCGACAGCACTAAGATCTTTAAAATCCTTGCTTGCTATTTTTTTCTGTAATATCCCCATCTCATTATAAATCGCTCCTTTGATGCTCTTGATCTCATTTGATTTGTTATAATGTATTGGAAGGGCAGCATAGTAATCCCCATTTTTATTATAAACGGTAATGGCGCGCGTGACGGTTTCAATAACTTGCTCCGGAGATTTTACTTCCACCACGGTTTTGTCATTTCTAACGGTGGCTACGGCCCGGCTTTTTAATGCACTCGGAATGTTGGCAATATCATAGTTATCTTGTCCAATAGCGGCAATTGGAAGGAGGAAATAGATTAAATTGGCAATTAACGTTTTCATTTTTTTGTGGTTAATCTAATATCTAATTTTTGCTGTTGTATAATACGTGAATAAAGCTCTTTTAAGGAGAAGTACTCATCTACCGTGAATATGGGCTTGTTAAAACTCAGGCTTCCCAGAACTTCCAGTTTATTGTCATTTAGTTGTGTCATATATTTATATCGCGCAGCGGATTCAGGAAGAGCCAAAGATACGTTTTGAGGTTTATCAGTTACGTCATATTGTTCCGGGATTTCCAATTGGATAGTATATTGAAGCTTAGACTTAAATCCCATATCTACCGGATAGGTACGGTCCTGAATTTTGAATGGATTATAGGATATACGGTCGATGACGTTAGGAGCAAACGATAATATAGTACTTCCTTGTTGTTTATTGACATCTAGTGTAATATCAAATGTCTCGTTTAATACCTGATCAACCTCGTTGAGATGTTCAATTTTAGCATTTGTAAGGCTGACGTTGGGCATCTCTTCATCCAGTTTCTCCCAATATTCTTCGAGGGAGTTGAATTTGGCGATATGTTGTCTTTTCAAAAGCGCTTTATTGCCTTGACTGCTTATGGTGAGTGTTCCTTTAATCTGGCCTTGGTCGTTTAGTACGCCTATCAAGGTATAGTATTGTTCGGATATCTCTTCAGAAGCTAATGGAAACCAGTCTGAACTCTTTTTGGAGTATATGATTCTGCCGCGTTCATTGAGACATTGTAGTGGCAATGAGCCAAAGGGAAGATAGGTGTTCGATGCATCCAGTTTATATTTTGTTCCATCGATGTCAACGCAGGCGATAACATAGTCAAAATCTGATAATACAGGGAATAGTGAATTTGGCGTGCCATTTCGTCTAGTCGATAGAATAATTGGATAAGCGTCTAAATCCGCAGCTTGTAAAGCCGTGACCAGCGCTAAATTGATATCACCAATATTGCCGGTTCTTTTTTCCAAAGCTTTTTCAATTCCGCTTTCTGCATATTTCCCGAGATAGTTATTCCATTTTATCTGTTTCTTGATATAGTCATAGATTTTGTTGGCCTTTACCAATTTTGAATCATTTGGAGATAAAAGCGTTGACAAGGTAGTTTTGAAGAGATCTGTTTTCTTCAATTGTCCACCAAAGGTCTTCTCATTCATTAATTCTGTGTCAACATCTTTCCATGTCTTACTAAAGGTTTTTTTAACACCGGTACTTGGATAGAATATAGATTCGAGTTCATAATATATTGCGGATTTAAAATTTTTTGGAGAAGTCATAAAGTCTTCTTCAATAAAAGCTGGAATATTGGACATCGTATAGGTGAGTTTTGAACAATCCATTCTTATTCCATCCAAAAAGAGATATTCCTTCAAAACTTCTCCTTTTTTTTGGTCATCCAGTTTATATGGACCACGCAATACGACATTATAAGTAAAAGATGCAGGTATAATAGCGATATATTGGCTCTTTAATTTAGGAATATCATCCTGAAATACCCATGTCTTAAAATTAAATAAGTCCTGTTCAAGTGTTCGATAAGAAACTTCTATGATGGATCCTTCTTTAATATTGGGAAGCGTAAATTTATTCAGATCAAGGTAAGCCGAGTAATTTTCTTTAAAAACCTTTTTATTCTCAAGTTCTGTTCGATTGATCTGCCCGTTTTCCAAATTGTAGGTAACAGCCTTTAACTCGTCCAGATGGTCACGGATATAATTCCCTCTTTTGTAGGATGGTATTTCGAAGTTAGCTTTTTTAAATCCTTCTTTGTTATTTATACGAATAAGCACATGGTACTCATGCATTAATTTTACCCGGTGGTCATAGTCATCGACGAAGACTGCGCTTTGCCCAAATTCTTTTAAGACAATAGCATCGGCATTACTGTCGAGTGGCGTGGGCGAAAAATCCGAAATAGAGATTCTACCAAAATCGAAATTTTGACCAAATATAGTTGGACAAAAATAAAATATTAAAAATAGCGTTAAAAAATGGCGCATAACTTAGGCGTAATTTGTTTACGAATATAAGTTTTTGTCCAAAATTAAACGATAGCTTTAAAAATATTATTTGTCTATTTGTAGTAGATTGTTAATGACTTCGGTGATATTATCGATATCTTCACCATCCTCCAGCATCGAAAACGCGAGATATGTTGCATAGATCTCAGGACTGAATTTAACATGTTTGTCTGAAATAAACTTGTCGATCTGCTGCTCATTGCATTCGAAATTTATACTTTGCAACTCGTTGAACAGGTTGGTTGAGATTGTTTGATGATTTTCTCCACAGGCAAATCCTGCAATAATATGGAATAGAAATTTATCGGTTATTTCGTCATCTTCCTTTTTGAACATAGCACGAATATGCTTATAATCGAATTTAGTTTTTGCACTATTGACTATAGTGTCCCAAATCTGATACTCCGCTTTTGTCTCCATAGCTCACTTTAAATTTATATTGGTATAAGCAATATACTAAAAATAATTTTATTTTGGGCAAGGATGGAAGCAAGATTTCTTTGGAAGTGGCGTGTATGCTATTTTTTTTGTACGCCATCCAGACGCAAATTAAGACATTAAGAGGTTGAAAATCATTTCACCTAATAAACATCCCAATAAGATGCCGGAAATAACGGATAGACTTATTTTTAACCAGACAGGGCTTGTTGTTAACGCTAATTTCATGCTGTAAAAATGCATTAAAAAAATCCGTTAAGAAAGAATTTTGCTGGAGAAAAAGCCTATTGTAGTCATATCATGACATGAAACTATGGGCTTTGTGGTATGATAATTGAAAATTAATATTTGAATTCGATTTTTTTAGTAATTTAAGTCGGAAAATGATTTTTTGAAATAGCCTGATTTATAATTATGATGACACGAATAGTATTGACAGTATTTCTGTTTACAATGGCAAAGATGGGGCTGGGGCAGCAGTTGAATATTGATAAGATCCGGAAAGATTATGCTGAGGCCGTTAAGGATGAGGATTTATGTGAACGGAATTTTGAGATACTCGATGAAGGTGCTAAATCCACTACAGAAAAAGTTTACCGGGCGGCTTATGAGATATTAATGGCTAAACACATGGGTAACCCCTTTAAAAAAGTCGGTCAGTTTAAAGAAGGTAAGAAACATTTGGAAGAATTGATTAAAGATAATCCCAATCATATAGAAGCCAGATTTATTCGATGGAGTGTGCAGGTCCACGCGCCTTCATTTTTGGGATATAAAGATAATATTATTGAAGATAAGAACTTCCTTATCAAAAATCTTCATAAGTTGCCAAATGAAGAAGCAAAATCAATCATTTACAATTACCTGAAAGGAGCCAATTCCTATCTGAAAGGGGGGCAGATATTCACTACGGTTGATTTAAAGGAACTTGGACAATAGACGTTAAAGGATGTTAATTCAATAGAATGCTATTTTTTTGGCTGCAATATTGCTTTATCTTAGTTCGACGAATTAATTCAACATCTACAAAATTAGAATGCTATGAAGAATATAGTTTTTCCGATGTCCATACTGACCGCAAGTTTACTTTTTACGGCATGTGGTGTCAGTAAAAAAACATATGTAGGTTTGCAGACAGAGTATAAAACCTTGCAGACACAATATCAGGATAGCCAACTTCAATTGACTGAAAGTCGGTCACGGATTAAGAGCTTGGAAGATCAATTGGCTTCAGAACGGCAAAATAATGCTGATCTTAAGGCGGCTTATGCAGCGCTACAAAGTTCTCTGGATAAGAGTATCAATCAAAACTCACAGGGAAATGTCAATATTTCAAAACTTGTTGATGAAATCAATGCTTCAAATAAGTATATCAAACATCTTGTTGAAACAAAGAACAAGTCTGACTCGTTGAATTTGGTATTGACAAATAACCTGACTCGATCACTGAGCCGTGAGGAGTTACAGGAGGTTGATGTTCAGGTTTTAAAAGGTGTAGTATATATATCGCTTGCAGATAATATGCTGTACAAGTCTGGTAGTTATGAAATCAGTGATCGTGCTGACATGACGCTGAGCAAAATAGCGAAGATTATTCAGGATTACAGAGATTACGAAGTATTGATTGAGGGTAATACAGATACTGACCCCATTTCAAAACCAAACATCCGGAACAACTGGGATTTAAGTACATTAAGAGCTTCTTCTGTTGTTCAGGCCTTACAGACTAAGTACGGAGTGGATCCCAAGCGATTGACAGCAGGGGGTAGAGGAGAGTATAATCCTGTTGCAGATAATTCAACCGCTCTTGGAAAACAACGCAACCGTAGGACACAGATTATTATTACACCGAAGCTGGATCAATTTATGGAATTGATTGATAAAGCCCCGGAGCCAAGTGAGGTAACACCGGAACAATAAGTTAATCCCAATATCGCTCCGTGGAGCGATAGAAGATACTGTTTAAATAAAAAATCCTTTCCGATCTTTGGAAAGGATTTTTTATTTACCCGAAAAATTTACTTGGATCAAAACCATGTTCCTTCAGTACATCGTCTGGAACACCGTTCCAGACCCCCGGTTTATTGCCGGCATATCCTATATCTTTGATGCCTATCTCACTGGTATAAAATCCGGAAGAAGTGAGGTTGCGCATCAATGAAAAGAACGCGGCGCCCTGTTGCATTTCTGGTTTTGCCAGCTCAGGATAAGCAATTTCATCTACGAGTGCGAGTTGATCTTTGCTGGCACACTTTATAAATACATTACCATACCGTCTTTTAGCCTGAAGATCCAGCCAACGTAGACCGCCCCGCATCGGGATCTTATTGTCGGGTAAATCTTTGACAATAAACTCGATAAAATCAGGAACTCCTGCCTCTGAAGCACTTCCTGATGTGCTGTCCTTTGGAATAATGATATCGGCTAAAACAGTAATTGTTGCCATTTCATGTTCATCAAAAAACTTTTCTGCCTTTAACTGCGCTGTCCTTTCATATTCAAAATCCTGAACACCGGGTAATTTATCTGCATTATTTGCAGTTGTAGCGTTTTTAGCGTCTTTGGAATTACAAGCTGCGGTTAAAAGACCAGATCCAGCCGCAATAAAGCCTAATGCTTTTAGAGATTCTCTTCTATTCATGCTTTAACCATTTAATTTTTTCTTTTCCTGTAATATGTATTCTGCCGTGCGCATTGATAGAGCCAGAATTGTCCATGTGAGATTTTTATCACCTTGTTGTACAAATGGACCGGCGTCTACTACATAGAGATTTTTGCAGTCATGGGCTTGTCCCCATTTGTTTAATACTGAAGTTTTAGGATCGTTGCCCATTCGGGTTGTGCCCCCTTCATGAATAATTTTTCCTGGGGCTTCCAAACCGTATAAGGTATCTGCACCCGGAATTTTAGACGTAATGACAGCACCCATTTCATGCATAATGGATTGAAATGTTTCTTGCATGTGTTTGGCTTGTGCTATTTCTTCATTTGCCCATTTGTAATTAAAGCGGAGTACCGGAATGCCAAATTTGTCAACTTGGTTAGGGTCAATTTCACAATAATTATCTTTTCTTGCCAATGCTGTACCGCGACCTGCCATACCAACATTTGCACCATAGTAGCTGCGGAAATCTTCTTTCAGCGCTGTGCCATATCCGCCTTTCGCTTTTGTTTGTCCATTGGCACCTTTTCCGGTATCATTTACGTTTGGTACCCAGTTTAAAAAGCCATAGGATGGCATATGCAAACCACCGCCGTATTCAATATGATAACCTCTTGGGAAATTCAGTTTTGCGTTGTCTTCCCACCATGGTGAATAGATATGGACGCTCCCCACCCCGTCTTCGTTATATCTCTTACGATCGAGAAGTTGGGGTAAATATCCAGAAAGGCTGGCTCCAGTCGAATCATGGAGATATCTTCCGACTAAGCCACTGCTATTTCCCACACCGCCGGGGTGCGATTTCGATTTTGAATTTAGCATGATCCGGGCGCTTTCGCAGGCACTCGCACCCAGAATAACCGTTTTTCCTTTTACGGTATATTCTTGTAAATCTTTTGTGTCAACATAGGAAACTCCAGTAGCGATGCCCTCATCGTTGGTCAATACTTCCCGAACCATTGCATTGTCGATCACTTTTAGATTCCCGGTTTTCATTGCTGGAATCACCAGGCAAGATGATGATGAGAAATCCCCATATACTTTACATGCACGGCCGCATTGTCCGCAATAGAAACAGGTACCTCTGTCTTTAATGTCTTTGGAAACCTCGGTCAGTACCGCACCACGCCCCGGAATGACAGGTACACCGGCTTTCTTGGCGCCTTTTGCAATATATAATTCGTTGAGTCGAGGTTTTGGAGGTTTCATAAAAATACCATCAGGTTCGTTATGTATGCCCTCCGCTGTTCCATAAATTCCGATCATGCGGTCTACGCGATCATAAAATGGTTTCACTTCATCATAAGTGATCGGCCATTCATCCGTGACCCCATCTTTCGGTTTAAAATCATCAGGTCCCATCCGCAAAGATATACGTCCCCAGTGATTTGTTCGACCACCCAGCATTCTTGCTCTGAACCATTCGAATTCGGTTCCATTTACTTTACTGTAAGGCTCGCCCTCAAGTTGCCAACCGCCAAAGGCAGCGTCAAAATCGCCAAAAGGCCGTGTGGTACCGGCTCCTCTTCGTGGGGACTCCCATGGCCAACGTAACTGTAACGAATCTTTTGCCGGATCATAAAAGGGACCAGCCTCCAGCATCAATACTTTGAGACCTGCATGCGCCAGAATATATCCGGCCATACCCCCTCCGGCACCAGAGCCGACTACGATCGCGTCAAACAATTCGGGATTTTCTTTAATTTGATAATTTGACATAATTAAATTGAGTAATTAATTGAATACCCGATGAGATACATTTCTTGAGCGATTTAGCTATCTATGGGACGGTTCAATTAATTGATGGTTATTGTTTCATGTTTAAAATCATCGTGAATATATTGATAAAATTTTATTTTTTTTCAATTTAATTTATCGTTTTAGCAAGTTTCTAAATAAAGAATAGAAGATTGTTACAAATGTCGTGCTGATTATTTGAATGAAACGAGCATGATGTGGGTGCCCAGCGTAAAATGGTACCGATATTACTCGCACAAGAAATATCGGTTACCGCTTGATCTGACTTAATTTTTTAAGTTGATTGTGCTATCTATTCCAATCTCTTGCTGAAATATTTCATCATGTGAAATAACAAGCAGTGTACCCTTGTAACCTTGAATTGCATGGGTAAGTACACGAATATTTTGGATATCTAAATTATTGGTAGGTTCATCCAATACGATCAGATCCGGAGCCTGCTGTTTAATTGTTAGGCAGCACAGGATCAGACGCATTTTCTCGCCGCCACTTAGAAATTTACAAGATTTGTCCCAGTCATCTTTCCCGAATAGAAAACGGTTGAGTCTAATTTTGATTTCGTGTTCCGGTAAGGATTCTGTATTGTAATTTTGAGCCTGTTCATAAACGCTCAGCTGCAGATCGATAAGCGAATACTCTTGGTCGAGGTAGATAGCGCTGAAGTTATGTCGTTCAATTCGACCTTGCGTAGGAGTGAGTCGGCCTAAGAGCAATTTAACCAATGTCGTTTTGCCGGAACCATTGTTGCCCTTTATAATAACTCGGTCTCCACTGAATAGCTGTAAGTCAATATTTTCCTTCCATAGTGCAGTTGAATTGTATTGAAAATTGATGTCTGTGGCTTTGATGATGCTTTTTCCGAGGGGGAAAATACTGTTTCCCAAATCAATTTTGATTTCATCCAATGCAGCTTTTGTACTCCTAAGCCCTTGGAGATTGGATTGGATATCGCCAATTTTGTCTTGGTGAACACTTTTGATTTTGGCCGTGCTTTTTTCCGCATTGTTCCGTAATGTGTTCATCATAATACGGGCAACACCTGCTTTCTCCTGTTTTTTTTGACCGCGGTTATTTAATCTATTTTGCCTTTCAATGGTTTCTCTTTCTTTTTCTTTTGCAATTTTGACTGCTTTTTCCTGATGTTGTATGTCCTGTTGTAAAGCATGGCGTTCTATTTCTTTTTGCGACTCATAAAATGCATAGTTTCCGCCGTACCGTTTGATGCCCTTTACTGTCATTTCTAAAGTATCTTCCAGAAGGTTGAGGAGCATTCGATCATGGCTGACGACAATGATGGTTTGCTTTGAAGATTCTATCCAGCGATAAAGCTGCTTTTTGCTTTCAAAGTCCAAATGATTGCTGGGTTCATCTAAAAGAATAAGTTCACAAGCGTGAATCTGGATACCGGCCAACAGTATTTTAGTTTTTTGTCCGCCGCTGAGGTCGGACATTTTCTTTTTCAAATGAATTTCTGGTAGATTCCAATACCTGAAAGCTTCCTGGCAGCGTTCTTCCAGCGTCCAGTCCTCTTGAAGATCATTGAAATTTTGTTCGGAAGCATCGCCTTCTAGAATAGCATATAGTGCTTCCAGCTTTTTGTCAATGCCCAAAGCTTGGGCAACAGTAAACTCGTCATACTGTCCGGTAACTTGCGGGACGTACAAGGGGCGGGTATCGCAGTGTATGTTTCCTGCACTGGGAGATAGATCTCCGGCCATCATACGCAGTAATGTGGATTTACCGACACCGTTGTTGCCAATTAATGCTATTTTCTCTTGCGAGTTGATTGATAGACTTATGTTTTCAAACAATAAATCTTTATTTGGATGTATATAGGATACCTGTTGTAATGAAATCATGCTAAAATTCTTTAAATGTTAAAACAGACCATTTCGATAAGCCATTTATCGCTGGTATTGATGACGTTCTAAAGAATTTTAATCTTACATACAGTTTTATTTAGTTGTGGTACTGCAAATATACAGCTTTATTTTTGATCTCAAAAGTTTGTTTTTGATCTATAGTCAAATTCCTTAATACTTGGCTACAAAAATATAGGGTAATAGGTTGAATTTTGAGTGTATATTATTGCTGTTTGCGTGGAACAAATCGTAATTTTGAAAAAAAACATGGTAAATAAAATACTTCTTATAGATGACGAGGAGAAACTTCGTAAACTGCTCGCTAAGATTATCACTTTGGAGGGGTTCGAGGTAATCGAGGCCGCTGATATTAAATCTGGCTTGAAAAAGCTTGATGTTTTCGATATCGATGTTGTATTGTGTGATGTTAAGTTGCCCGATGGCAATGGCGTGGAAACCGCAAAACTGATCAAGGACCGTTATCCTATTGTTGAAATTATACTATTGACTGCCTATGGTAATATTCCAGATGGAGTTAAGGCAATAAAAAATGGTGCATTTGAATATATAACCAAAGGTGATGACAACAACAGGATTATTCCTTTGCTCTATAAAGCCTGTGAGAAGGTTGCGCTCGCCCGAAGGGTGAGACAATTGGAAAAGCAGTTGGGTGCTAGACTCTCATTTGATAAAATTATAGGAAGCTCTGCTGCCATAAAGTCTGCAATCGCTTTGGCTCAAAAAGTTTCTGTTACGAATACGACTGTGCTTTTAACCGGGGAAACGGGGACAGGTAAAGAGGTGTTCGCGCAAGCGATCCATCAAGCTAGTCCGCGAAAGGAACGTAGTTTTGTCGCAATAAATTGTGCCGCTTTCACGAAGGATCTGTTGGAAAATGAATTGTTCGGACATAAATCAGGCGCATTTACGGGCGCAACAAAAGACCAGCGAGGTCTCTTTGAAGAAGCGCATTTGGGGACCATTTTTTTGGATGAGATCGGGGAGATGGCGATCGAACTTCAGGCCAAAATCCTCCGTGTACTAGAGACAGGGGAATTTTTAAAAGTAGGTGATTCCAGGCCAACAAAAGTGGATGTCCGTATTATTGCCGCAACCAATAGGGATCTTGAAGCTGAAATTGATGCCGAGCATTTTAGAAGCGATTTATTTTATAGACTATCGGTCTTTACGATACAGCTACCGCCTTTGCGCCAACGTGTCCAGGATATTCGGTTATTGGCCCAATATTATGCCGATATTTTCGCCCTAAAATCGAATATCAAACCTTTACAAATGACAGCCGAATTTGTCGCTGCTCTCGAACGAAATGTGTGGCGGGGAAATATCCGTGAACTAAAAAATGTAATTGAACGCAGTGTCATATTAAGCGAAGATGGACGGCTGGATGTCGACAGCCTTCCTTTTGGAGTGAATAGTTTGAAAGCCAACGATGTGTTATCCTCCAGTTTTTCAATGACAACTATAGAACGCCAGCACATTCAGCGCGTATTGCAGCACACAAATGGAAATAAAGCAGAAGCAGCGCGCTTGTTGGAGATCGGTGTAGCCACCTTGTATCGAAAAATTGAGGAATATAAAATACAATGAAACTTAAGGCAAAGCTGACTTTCGGTGTAGGTTTTTTATTTTCCATGATCCTGTTTTTGGCCGTTTTAAGTGGCTGGAAAATCAGTCGTTTAAAACAGGATACCAATAATATTTTAGTTGCAAACTACAATACACTACAGTATTCAAGGAATATGCTGCTTGCCTTGGAGCAACTTCATGCCGACTTGGGCGGGCTGGAGCTTTTTGCAAAGAACTTAAAATTGCAACAGCAAAATATGACCGAAAATGGAGAAAAGGAAGCTACCGCACGTGTGAGTTTACATTTTTCAGCACTCCAACGGCAGCCATCAAATCTTGTTTTAATCGCTGATCTCAGGAAAGATATATCTCAATTGATGTATCTGAATATGGAAGCGATTGAGCACAAAAGTAAAATAGCAGATGACACGGCAGAAAAAGCAATTCTAGCCATATCGGTAGCAGGAGCGATTTGTTTTATGATTGCTTTTGTGCTGCTTATTAATCTTCCTGCCACAATCGCAAACCCAATTGCCCAATTGACGGAGAGCATACAGCAGATCGCCAATGGAAATTATCGACGACGCTTGCGTTTTGAGCGAAATGATGAATTTGGTCTCGTCGCCCAGTCCTTTAACACCATGGCTCAAAAGCTTGAAGAATATTCCGAAAGTAAGCTGGGGAAAATATTGGCTCACAAAAAGCGGATTGAAGCATTAATAGCGAATATGCATGATGCGGTTATCGGCGTTGACGAACAGGGGAAAGTACTTTTTGCGAATGAACAAGCCTGTCTGATAACTGGGGTAAAACTGAATGATTTTGAGGGAAGAAAATTGGAGGACATTGCTCTGTCTAACGATTTGGTAGATTGTTTAACAGGTAAGCTGTCGCATGAGCACCGAGAGAAAACGAATGCTGACCCGATTAAGGTGTTTGTCAATGGCAGGGAGAGTTATTTTGAGGAAGAGATTATCCCTATTAACATTATTCCAACGGGAGAAAGTGATTTTCAATATATAGGACAGTTTATCTTATTAAAGAATATAACCACATTCAAGGAGCTTGATGTCGCCAAAACAAATTTTATCGGAACAGTTTCTCATGAGTTGAAAACACCGATTGCTTCCATACGAATGGGAGTCCAGTTGTTAGAAAATAAGCAGATCGGTGCGTTGAATGACGAACAGAAAGAATTGCTTGTTAGCATTGCCGACGATACAGATCGTTTGTTACGTATCACTGGTGAGCTGTTGAATACGGCTCAGGTCGAAAGTGGTGCAATTCAGATGAAACTGATTCCAGTTGATGTAGCACCAATAGTAGAATATGCTGTATTGGCCAATAAGTCGATGGCTGAGCAGCGAGGAATTCATGTTGATGTTCATGTAGCGGAAGATTTGCCGTTAGTCATGGCAGATAGTGAAAAAGCGGCCTGGGTATTGACGAATTTGCTGTCTAATGCAATCCGGTATTCCAATGAACGGACTTCAGTTTCTATTCTAGTCAGCAAGCACGAGTCAGGAGTGTTTATAAGTGTACAGGATGCAGGGCAGGGAATCGCGCCACAATACCTTGCCAAAATTTTTGAACGATATTTTCGTGTTCCAGGGACAAACAAAGAAGGTACAGGCTTAGGGTTGAGTATTAGCAAAGAATTTATTGAAAGTATGGGCGGGAATATTAGCGTGGAAAGCGAGTATGGTGCTGGAAGCACATTTTCATTTTTTCTCCCTGTAGCCTAAATAGTGCAACCCTATCAATCTTTAAATCTATTTTCAAAATAGAGCGGTTTTTCCAATCAGAGGCCTTTTGGTTGGTCTTTTTTACGACCAAGCTTGGGGTAACATAGCACATTTATTGCCGTTTACTTACTCTTTCATTACTTTTTCATGGTTCATACAGCAACGAAAAGGCAACGAAACAACAACCAAATACCAGAGAAATAGCAAAGAAATAGCGAAGCAGAAGTAAAGCAGAAGCGAGTCAGGTCCCTAGAAAGTACGAAGAAACGGCCTATAATAACCAAAGAATCACCAAAGGATCACCAAAGAATAAGCGATAAATAAGCAGAGAAATAGTAATAAATAAGCAAAGAATAACCAAAGAAAAAGGCCATATCTCATTGCTTCTTTTTGAAAAAATCGCTTTTTGATATGACCTTTTTCTGTTTTCTTAGTGATCTACAATAAATCCTGCGGCGTGCCAAGCAGCGGCCGCAGGACAGGCAAACCGCTAAAGTTTTATTTCATTATCGTCAATAAGCTTAGCGTCCCGTGTGTTTTTCTGAACGGCAATCGCCGAGAATATACTTAATGAAAAAGACATGGCGTAAAACCCTTTTTCGCTCAGCAGCAAATCTGCGTTCCATAATCCTACCACAAGTAAGACTACGGCGGCAATGGTTGCAAACCAACTTAAGCCGTAATAAAGTTCAGTTACGGCAAGCCCTTCGGCTTTATCTCTGACACTTTTCTGAACAGAGATAACTGCAAATAAGGCAAACAATAGGATGGTAAAATAATATCCTTTTTCATTTAATGCCATTGAGGCATTCCATAGCCCGATGCAGTAACCAATAGTTCCAACCAGCAAAGCGGTCCACGATGCGCCAATGAACGCTCCTGTTGGTTTGAAAGGATTTCTTGTGTTTGAATCCTTTTTCGAAATTTTTTCTTCAATCATGTTTTTTAGCGGTTCCATAATTTTTATTTTTTATTGTTGTTTTTTTGTTATTTGTTGATTCAAATATCAGAAGGATCTGAGCTAATAGAAAATCAAGTTATTTAAAATACTGATGATATTTTTTTATTTATTAGATTTGATTTTGATGTAAATTTGAAGTTATGGATTCAATTGCAGAACTTATTGGTATATTAAATAATGAAGATATTAAAGAGTTTAAGGGGTTTTTAAAAAAGAAAAACAAACGAAGCGATGTCAAGAATATCAGGTTGTTTGAAATTTTAGAAACTGATGATATAAATAGATTAAAAAAACTTTATGGTTCTTCAAAAAATAAAGATGCTTATCATGCACTAAGGAAAAGATTACATGATAGTCTTTTATTTTTTATTTCAAACAAGACTTTTGAACGCGATAATAGTGAGGCGCATGAAGCGCTGAGATTGCTGATCGTTGGCCGTTTCCTACTGGAAAATCATCTGATAAAACCGGGCTTTAAATGCTTACAACGGGCTGAGCATAAAGCTTTACTTCTGGAGCAGTTTAGTCTGCTCAATGAAATCCTACAAGTTAGGTTGCAATATGCCTATCTGGAATCTCATCCTGAATTAGAACTATTGGTGGATCGTTTTAGAGTAAACCAGCATAAAATGCAGCAGGAAGCAAAGTTTCAAATAGCTTATGCAATTCTCAGGGTCGAATTGCAGGATATTCATTTAAAGGGGAAGATTGTAGATCTGAATAAATTAGTGCTTGATACAATCGGTAAATATGATATTTCATTACATGAATTATTGTCTTTTAAGTCGCTTTATCAGCTTTTGTTTATCGCTAACGAGTATGCAATGATCCATCAGAATTATGCATTGGTTCGGTCATTTTTGAAAACAAGTGACGAATTTATAACAAGGCAAAAGGTAAATTCAGTGCATCACTCGTTTTACTACCTGCATATCCTTTATTACCTTGCTAATTTCAATTTACGGAATAAGCTATTTGATGAAAGTCTAACCTATTTAGAACAGTTGATTGCAGGCTGTCCTCCGGGGACAGTGCTTCGTGCTCAATTTCATTTGCGTTATTATTTACTAAAGGCCTTAAACTACCATTATATGGGCGAAGGAGTACAGGCCCTTGCTATTTTAAGACTTGGGATCCAGCAATCAACATTGAAGTCCAATGAAGCTGATCTTGCCGACTTACAATTATGTCTAGTTATGTTTTTGACGCAATTTCAAGATAAACTAGCATTGACAGAATTAAGGAAAATGATTAGGACGGATGCTTGGTATGAGAAGAAAATGGGTATGCTCTGGACGATCCGCAAGAGTTTGCTGGAGATATTGATCCATATTCAATTTGGGGATATTGACCTTGCAGTTTCGCGTATGAAAAGCTTTAAGCGTCGGTATAGAAGATACTTGGAGACGGTTCGGGAAGGTCGCGTTGTCCATTTTTTAAGACTGGTTGAAAAGTATCTCCAAAACCCGGCGATGGTGAAAAATAAAACCTTTATCGCCGCCATTGACAGCATGGCTCAAGATAACGAAAATCAAGATTTATTTGTACTGGGATTTATTGCCTGGCTAAAATCATTGATCACATCGGAAAGTCCTTATCAAGCTTTATTGCATCTGGTCGGAACATTGAAGTTGAAAAAAGATCAATAATAAATAGTCAAGATGATCTGTTTTGGAGAAGGGTCAATAACAGCCTGCAATCTTTCGTAGAATTTTACATTTACCATTGGGCAGCCCTGGCTCAAACATATGGAAGCAACCTGTTCATCATAGGGCATGCTATTGTATTTATGCAAAACAATGTTTCTGCTATAGGCATTGCTATTGGAATCTTCAAGTCCATACAACTTATAAGCCTTTCCGAAGTGGCCATTGTAAGATGGGCCGATCGAGTACATGCCTAATGAAGTAGCATAAGAGTTTTCCGTATTACTGAAATGAAGTTGACCAGCTTTTCCGGTTTCCGAGCCAGAGCCATGAGCCACTAAACCCTGATCCAGTATCCGGTTGTTTTGAAGGTCGACAACAAAAAAACGATTCCTGCCTGAGGGTCTTCTCATATCGAGAAGAAAAGCAATCTCTTCATTGTATTTTTTTTTATTTTCAACCAGGCTTTTGACCCGATTGAAGGCTTTATTATACCGCTCCTGGTCTGATAAGGTCGTGTTTTCAGTGCGCTCTGCAAAGGACCAGTTGTTAGTTCGGGATATTTTGAAAGCGATTAGACCGATCCCGATTATGATCATGAGCGCAATAAGTTTATTCATTTATTAGAAATAATTTCTTGTTTATAAAGGGATGCCTATCTATTTTTGGCGGTTTATATCGTTATTCCACTGTTCTGTTAAATCGCTCAAAAGATTTCCAATATTTATCTTTATAGATTGTATAGTCTATCTGGAGCTGATTTTGATACTGTGTTATTAGCTGATCTATCGTTTGGGAGGATTTTCTAAATTCCGTGCAAGCGAGATAAACTTCCCTTAAATTGTCCGCAGTTTCCCGGCCAATATTGAGGTAGCCAATATCATGTGGAAGACTAACCATGAGTTCATCCTCAAATTTATCCATTAAGTCGTATGTTTTCTGGTCAGGCATACCGTTTGTGGCAGTTCCGTCATAATTGATCCGTAATGTTACGATCCAGGGATGTGAGGCCTTTCCGTCCCAGTCCAATAGTGTTGTGTTTATTATGGCTAAAATAGGTAGGTCATTTTCCATTACACCCTCAAAAGCAGCGTAGGAATCTTTTTCGGTTTCGTGTCTTATATCTGTATATTTTTCAATAAATTCTTTTTCCCGCCATATTAAATAGTCTTTTAACTTGTTCAGCGGGATGAGCTCTCCAGTTGCTTGCTGGCTTGACGTGACATTTAAGTTATCAATGGTGATGATCGAATTTAGCTCGCCGATATAATTATCCAAGAAGATTTCAACGCCATGAGCGATGTTAGCTTTGTTTTCTTCCGTATAATCGGGGTGGACAATAATTATATCGACATCATCGGGGCGGTATCTATGCTCGATAGGGTAAAAATACATCGTGTTAATATCAAAGGAAAATCCATACATTGTTATTTTGAATTTCTCCATATCCTCGATTGCCGGTTTTAAAGCCGTGAATTTCCAGTTTGGAAGGGGAGGCGCTGCATCAACTAGGGCCTCAACAAATGCGATATTTTTTACAACGCCATCAGGAGTAATGACAAGTTCAGCTGTATTATCGTTATACATTCCTGTTAAAAAATAGAGCTCTTTTCGGAGTGCGTCAATTCTTGGAGAAAGTTTGTTGAAAAAATTCTGATCGATATCATCACTATTTTTTACTGTTTGGAAAAAAGTCTGCTCGTTTTTTGTAAACCAATTCCAGAAATCCTGTATACTATCTTTTTTATTTTCTTTCTTACCAAAAATATTGTTCAAAAATCCCATAATTCCTATTTATTCGATTGAATCCCTATATCGTATGTAAAAACTGTTACATCTTTGCTATTAAAATTAATGATATAATTAGGATCCAACAAGTGATTTGCTGTTTAAAAATTATCTGACAAACAATTGATCGAGCAGTTTGTTAAGGATATTGTTGGAAATTATAAATTAATATTGAGCATATGAAATTTTGCAAATTAACATTTTGCCTTTTGGCAACATCTGCAGCACTTTCTTTTTCTGCATGTAAATCAGGATTATCGGATGATAAACTAGAGGAAAAGATAGAAAATGCACTTACGGGACGTAAAACTGTTGATGTTGAGGTCGAAAAAGGAAAGGTAATCCTTAGCGGCACTGTAGCGTCAGAGGAAGAAAAACAACAGATTGAATCGATCGCAAAAACAGCAGGGGATAAGGATGTCAAATCTATTCAAAATGATATCGTTGTGAGTGCACCTGTTGCAACAACACCGGCACCTATTACAGTATCGAATAATGATGCTACACTTGGCGCAGCCGTAAATACGTTTATGAAAGATTTTCCATCTGTTCAGGCGAGTGTTAAAGATGGGGTTATTTCGGTAACAGGAACGTTGGAACAGGCAAAGATTGTTACATTGAAACAAGGTTTGGATAATCTAAATCCAAAAAAAGTGGATTTGAGTGGTATTGTTGTAAAAAAATAAAATAGCAAAAATTATGTCATTACAAGAAAAATATAAAGTTCTTTTGGATACTGCACAATCTTCAGGAGTTAACGATCTGAATTACGCTGAAATGGATGGTGTGCTTCAGATTAGGGGTACTGCGCCTACCGCTGATGTGAAAAATAAACTGTGGGAAATTTATGGAAATATAGATCCAAACTTTCAGACAGGTGATGTCGTCTTAAATGTTGATGTGGCTACAGAGGTGCCCGGAAGCCAGGTGAAGGTAATCACAGAGAATAGCAACTTAAATATTCGAAAAGGCCCCGGAACTGACCAGCCTATTGTAGGAAAAGCAGCGAAGGGTGAAATTATCACATTGATTAGCAAAGCAAACGACCAATGGTGGTTAGTGAGGACCAACGATAATGAAGAAGGGTACTGTTATGCTCAATACCTTGAGTCGGTCTAATAAGATCAGTTCCTGAATAAAATATAAGGAGATCTATCTTAGGGATATTTCTCCTTTTTTTCTGTATGTTGTTGTTTTAGCGCTTTATATTCCCTGTTTGAATTTAGTTTCATCTGGACTTGCAGTTTTTGGTGTAATAATTGTACTATATGTTTTGCAACAAACTTATTACAATATGTCGAAATTGAAATTTTTCTTGTTCCCATGTATTGCTTTGTTGGGACAAATAGCCGCAGCTCAGGAGTATGTTCGTTTGGATAAAGACAGGTATCAGTTACATTTATCAGAATCTCCAAAAGATACTATTAACATCGTTGAAAAAGGACAAGTCACTAAATTGAAGCAAGGAAAATATATTGTGCAGCAAAATCAATTTATGGGCCCGTCTAATGCCTTTATTGCGGTCAACAAAGACGGTTTAGTGGATGGAAATTTTAAGATTGAAAAGGAAGGAAAGCGTGCTTTGGTCCAGGTCAGGCACGGTGTGATGCAGCAAATGGAGGTGAAAGCGGATGCAGTAATGGATTTTCAGTATACGATTACGGATACTTCAAGTGTACAGCGCGATTTTCGAAACGGTAAAATCAGCCAGGAAAAGATAGTGATTTATCAACCTAATATAGGAAAGAAGAAAGTGTTAAAGACTTTTTTTGACAGCTACTATATCGTTGAAAACGAGTTTGACCACAGTAAATCGGAGTATGGCCTGGATAACAAGTTGCTTTATAAAGCGAAGTTGGATTGTGTCGGTCAGGTCGTCGAATCGAAGTCGTTCAACAGGGACGGCCAACTACTTAAACATACCTATAAAAAAGATAAAGTCAATTACACCGACTTATATCAGCATAATAACCTTGTCGAGAGATTGTACAAATTCAATGGTTCGAGTTATAGGGAATATTTTAAGAACCAATTATTATTGAAGAAAATTGTTGAGAAAAAACGAAATGGCCGAGTTGAGAGATATGTATATAATGCCGAGGGTAAATTGCTGGAGAAAAGTGAAGGCAGCAATTTGAAAAAGACAGACGGGAGTAATGTATAATAGCGTTTTTGATCAGTAGGAAGCAAAACCCGACCTTCGATAGAAGCTGACCACGTATTATGCCGCCTTTTTTGAATTTTAAAATTATAGCATTACCTTTGCCTAGGCAATGAAGAAAATGAACAACATATTACGTCTTCCATTTTTCTTTAATTATTATCTCCCGATAGTAGTTCGGGAACCTTATGCCTATTAAAATTTAGAAAATTTAATTATTTATATAGCTAAGCCCGAACATAACGTTCGGGCTTTTTTGTTTTTATAGCATTATGTTAACAGATTTAGAAGAAAACATTGAAATTATGTTGCCAAAGGATGGGCTGAAGTCCAAATTGCAACAATCTAAAGAAACTGGGCGTCCGCTGATTATTAAACTGGGCTTTGATCCTACTGCTCCGGATCTTCATCTGGGGCACGCTGTGGTGTTGAAAAAGCTAAAACAATTTCAGGAATTGGGCCATCAAATCGTCGTTTTGGTTGGGAGTTTTACTGCGCGGATAGGAGATCCAACTGGCAAAAATAAAGCGCGTAAACCGTTGAATCAGGAAAAAATAGCTGACAATGCAGCTACTTATATCGCACAGTTAGCCAAAATTATCGATATGTCGAAGACAAAGGTTGTCTTTAATGGCGATTGGTTAGATAAATTGGATTTTTCGGAGGTTATTCAGCTTGTTTCAAAAGTGACAGTAGCGCAGCTTATGCAACGACATGATTTTCACAAGCGTTTTACGGAAAATCAGCCTATTGCCATGCATGAACTTATCTACCCGATACTACAAGGTTATGATTCGGTGCACATCAGAAGCGATATTGAGATGGGGGGGACAGACCAATTGTTTAATTGTACAATGGGGCGACAGCTTCAGGAATCTTTCGGTATGGATCCTCAGGTTGTGCTCTGTATGCCACTGCTCAGAGGATTGGACGGTAAGGAGAAAATGAGCAAATCACTGCACAATACCATTGGTCTGTTGGATGAGCCGAATGAAATGTTCGGCAAAGCAATGTCTATTCCCGACAGCTTAATCCCGGATTATATTGATCTCACAACAGACTTTACTGCGGCGGAAAAGAAAATGCTAAAGTCACGCATGGAAATGGGCGAAAATCCGATGGAAGTCAAAAAGCTTATTGCACATAATCTTGTATGTCAATATCACGACCAGCAGGCGGCAATGGACGCAGCGGATTTTTTTGCCAAACAATTTCAGCGAAAGTCTTTTGATGATAAAAGTTTTGTAGAGGTATCACTGCCACTTGCCAAGACACAATTGGGTCCTGTTACAAAGCTTGTTGATCTTTGTCACTTTTTAAAAAAGGATCAGAGCAAGTCCGCTGTCCGTAGACTCATATCCGAAGGAGCAGTTCAGATTGATTCGACTAAATGTATGGATCCGGATCTGCCTATTGACCTGATGACTGGTTTTAGAATTAAATTAGGAAAAAGAAGTTTTTTTAGATTTGTTTAGGAAGGTTTTATGATTCATACCTTTGATATATTTTGTAAAAAAGCACGTGAATGTAAGGTTGCCCTTTCGGAAACCATAAATATTTTCTACCTTCATACAAAGTCTCACACTTTATTTTGATACCGATTATAAATGGAAACATATAATAATGCTGTTTTGGAGCAGTTACCCAAACATTTAAAGCGCTATGTAGTCGCCCAGCAATACGAACGTTATACGGCTTTGGATCAAGCCTTGTGGCGCTATGTCATGCGTCAGAATTATTCCTTTTTAAAAGATGTCGCTTATTACCCATATATACCGGGATTGAAGAAAGCGGGACTTTCCATTGCGCATATACCGGATCTGCAACAAATGAACGATAGTTTGAAATTAATTGGTTGGGGAGCTGTAACGGTTGATGGATTTATACCACCGGCAGCTTTTATGGAGTTTCAGGCACATCGGGTATTGGTTATAGCCGCAGATATCCGACAATTGGAACATATTGAATATACACCAGCACCGGATATCATTCATGAATCTTCTGGCCATGCACCGATCATAGGTGAGCCCGATTATGCGGTTTACTTGCAGTACTTTGGTGAAATTGGAACAAAAGCATTGTCGTCCCGGAAGGATTTCGAACTGTATGAGGCTATTCGCCATTTATCAATTTTAAAAGAGCACGCGGGTACAACCGAAACCGAATTGGTGGAAGCTGAAAACCGGTTGAAGATTGTCCAGGATAATATGGGCGAACCTTCGGAAATGGCTTTGCTAAGTAGATTGCACTGGTGGACTGTGGAGTATGGTCTGATCGGTAGCCTTGATGATCCCAAGATTTATGGCGCAGGTCTACTGTCTTCCATTGGCGAAAGTGCCAGTTGTATGCAAAAATCGGTACCAAAGCTACCTTATGATTTAAATACTGTAGCATATACCTATGATATTACTAAGCCACAGCCACAATTGTTTGTCACACCCGATTTTGAACATTTAATGGATGTCCTGAATCAGTTTGCTGATAGCATGGCTTTTCGGCTTGGAGGTAAGCAGAGTTTGGAAAAAGCGATTGACTGTCAGGCTGTATGTACTGCAGTTTATAGTTCTGGATTGCAGGTGTCAGGTATTTTTAAGGCGGCGAATGCAGATCAATCTATTTCCTACATACAGACAATAGGCCCCACGGCATTGGCGTGTTCTGGGAAGCAATTAGAAGGACACGGAATAAATTATCATCGGCAGGGCTATGGTTCTCCGGTCGGTCTTCTCGCTGATAGCAATAAAGATTTGGCGGATTTCTCAGACGAAGAATTGACCACTTATGGTATTAGTCAAGGAAAGCGATGTTCTTTACGGTTTTATTCAGGGGTTGAAGTTGAGGGCGTTGTTTTGAAGGTTGTACGTCAGGCGGGTAAAGTTGTGTTGATTTCGTTTGAAGATTGTGAAGTCTACCGAAATGACCGGAGGGAAGTTTATTTTAAACCTGAATGGGGAGTTTACGACATGGCTGTAGGGACCGAGATTATTTCAGTATTTGCGGGGGCTGCCGACAAAGATGCTTATGAGTCTATTGAAGAAGAGACGGAGAAGCCATCCGTTTTATCGTATACGCAGATTGAAGACTCAAAATTGCTTGTCTCGCATGCACAGATCGGAACACTCCGCTCGGGATCTTTTGATGCTGAGCATTGGACGGCTATCTTTGGTCAGCTGGATTCCGACACCACAGATCACTGGCTCGCGCTCGTCGAGCTTTATGAAATCGCCTGGGCACATCATGCCTATGATTTAGCTGAAAGTGCTGAACGCAAGCTTCTAAATATTATTACAAGAAGACCCAACTTGAAAAAGCTGATAGATGACGGTATCCGGGTAGCGAAAGAAGAACCCTTAAATAATCATTGAGTGAAATGATTGATTCCCATAGTATAAAAATCTGGTAAAACTTTTTATATTTGGAACGTTTAATTTATCCAGTTATTTCTGATGAACGAAAAGTATACTCCCGGAAAACACCTGTTGATGACATTGCAGGTAGAGGAGGTATCGTTATTGACAACCATAGATGCTTTTTTGGAATTTACCAAAAAGCAGATGAATGTCCATAATTTGCAAATTGTAGGTATTTCCACCCATTCTTTTGAGGGCGGTGGATTTACCGCTGCTATTTGTTTAATGGAATCCCATATCTGTATCCATACCTGGCCGGAATTTGGACAATTGACATTAGATGTTTATCTCTGTAATTATCTAAAAGATAACAGTGAAAAAGTTTTGCATTTGGGTAAGCTCTTCAAAACTTATTTTAATGCAATAGTTATTAACGAAACTGTGGTTAATCGGTAGTTTATGGATGTAATATGTAAAAAATGTGGCCATGCACACCGATTTAAGATCGAGGTAACCGACTTTTCAGGTTTCGTTTGTGCAAAATGCCATAGCTATTTTAAAGGTAAGACAGTTGAAACCTTAACGTATGTGAAGGAATTTTCGGCCCCTTTAGCCATGCAATGGGCTACGTTAGGTGAATCCGTTCAATTCAAGAGAAATAGCTATTATATTATCTCCAAGATACAGCGCTTTACAAAAAGCGGCGAATATGGAAATGAGTTTGTGGGGTTAAACGCGAATCAAGACGATATTTATTTCAGCGATGGCGTAGACTATGCTTGTGCCTTACATACCATTGATCGAGAGCAGGTGACGCTTTTACCGAAAGGCAACACCTGTAAGTTTGGTAATAGACACTATGATCTGGAGTATACCGAGGAGCAAACTGTTGTCTATGCGGAGGGCTTTGTATTTGAAGATCTGGAATCGATGTCAACGACCCTTACCTATATTCAAACAGTTAATGAGGATCGTTTTATTTCTCAGGAATTTATTGATAACGATGTACAGTATTATCAGGGAATTTACCTGGAGGATGAGAGCTATTATAAAATTTTTGACACCTATAACGACTATATTGCCAAAAAGGAGATTGTAGGGACGAAGCTGAGAAATATTGGTGTCTTTGCTGTTTTGCTGTTGGCAGCTCTATTCTGGGTTTTAAACTGGGGACAGATCGGTAAGGATACGTATAAGTTTGATGAAAAATTCCCCGGAAAAAAGGCAAACTCGGAATTTGTCGGCGCCTCTTTCGAATTAAAAGGCGATAAACCCAAGAAGCTGGTCCTGGAGGGAATATCTGAATCTAAAAGCCATCCTATCCAGCTGATGATCAAATTGGTCAATGAAAAGACAAATGAGATTATTGAGTCTGGTACAGCTGTCCACGAGAACAATGACGTTAATTATGCCAGTGGATTGACTGTCGATTTTTGTCGTATCCAACCCGGGATCTATCACCTGGTTTTTGTGACCTCTTCAACCAATGGTGCCGCCGATATGGATGTTAATTTTGAACTCACAGAGGACTATAAATTAACATACGGAGGTACCAGTTATACCTTTTTGATTTTTTGTTTGGTGGGCATTGTTTTCCTTGTGGGGATTTTTAGACATAATATTCTGGCGATTAAAAATAAAGATTTTGTTGCTAGGGCTGAAGGTTTAGGTTATTTCGATATCTTAAAATTTGATCGGCTGGGTGTAGCTTTAGTTGCTTTTTTTGCCTTTTTTGTTGCTGTTAACCTATTTGTAAATTCCTCTACAGATTGTAAGACTACAATGCGGACGAGCACCTTGGAAGACCATACTTATACAGGATCAAGATCGCATTATCGTCGATCCTTTTATGGTAGCGGAGGTAGTTATAGTGGATATGGTTCAGGTCATAAATAAAAATTAATATAAAAATGAATTACGAATTGTTTTATAAAGGAATTGCAGCATCATTGATTTATTCGCTTATTGGAATTGCTGTATTGTTATTGGCCTATTGGCTTATCGAGCGATTGACACCGGAACAATCTTGGCAGGAGATCGTAAAGAACAAGAATATAGCTTTAGCGATTGTTTTTGCGGCTTTTATATTAGGCATATCGATTATAATAGCTGCGGCAATACATGGGTAAAAAGAGCAATCTGCCCATTTTTCTCTTATTTGCGGTATTTGTCATTGCAACTTGCGGGCTTATTTACGAGCTGGTTGCGGGTGCATTGGCGAGCTATTTGTTGGGAGATTCAGTCAAGCAGTTTTCATTTATTATCGGTACCTACCTGTTCTCGATGGGGGTGGGATCTTTTTTAGCGAAGTACATCACCAAAAACCTCTTTGACCGGTTTATTGATATTGAACTGTTGATCGGCGTCATTGGCGGTTGCAGTTCTGTCGTTTTATTTTTACTGTTTCAGCAGGTCGAACACTTTCAATTTGTACTCTATTTCTTTGTTTTTCTGACAGGCTGTCTCTGCGGTATGGAGATCCCCTTATTGATGAATATTCTAAAAGATAGGGTTCAGTTTAGGGACTTGGTTTCCAATGTATTTGCTTTTGATTATATCGGCGCATTGATCGCTTCGGTGCTGTTTCCTATCCTGCTGATTCCGCGGCTGGGCGTGATGGGAACATCCCTGTTTTTTGGGATCATCAATATTTTGGTAGGCGTCTTTCTATCATTCTATCTCGCTAAAAGACTTAAAAATCCCAACTGGATTAAAGCCAAGTCAATAGTTTGTCTGGTATTGCTTTCGGTTGTGTTTTTTTATTCCGATGATTTGCTTAAATATTCCGAAAGTCAATTATATGGGAATAATATTGTCTATAAACATTCTACACCCTATCAACGTATTGTTCTGACGGAGAGCAAGGGTGAATATCAATTGTTTCTGAACAATAATTTACAGTTCAACACCAAAGATGAATATCGGTATCATGAGGTTTTGGTACATCCGGCGATGTCTATGGCCAAAGATGTATCGCATGTATTGGTGTTTGGCGGTGGAGACGGGCTTGCTGTCCGGGAGGTTCTTAAATATCCAGGTGTAAAAAAGGTTACATTGGTGGATTTGGACGAGGGTATGACCAAATTGTTCCAGACAAATGAATTACTGGTCAGTCACAACAAGGGCTCGCTGAACGACCCGAGAGTAAAGGTGATCAATCAGGATGCATTTATCTGGGCAAAATCTGCAAAGGAAAAATACGATGTCATGATTATAGATTTTCCGGATCCGTCAAACTATAGTCTTGGAAAATTATATACGACAAGTTTTTATCAAAGTCTATTGCCGCTTATGACACCCTATACCATGGTGTCGGTACAGACAACTTCGCCTTATTTTGCACCCAAATCTTACTGGTGTATCCATGAGACAATCAGCACGGTTTTTCCAAATACTGTCGCCTATCATACCTATGTGCCATCCTTTGGCGAATGGGGATTCTGTCTATTTTCAGCAGATATGACACAGCAATTTAAGCGTATTGCCCGACGGGTGGATAAACTGCGTTATTATAACTATCATTTTGGGGAATTGACAGAGTTTCCGGCTGACATGCGGGCGGATCATGTAGAAATAAACCGTTTGGACAATCAGATTTTAGTGCGGTATTTTGATGAAGAATGGAGTAAGATTTAATCCCTCGCGGCGTGGTTTTCTCAAGCTTGCATTTTTGGGGGCAATCGGCCTGCAGTTTGCTCAGGCGTGTAAGAAAAAGATGAACCGTATTTTTTTGCGTCTCACAGGGACAGACCATATTTTGGGGCACCGCATGCGATTCCCGGATTTTCCCAAATCTACAGAAGTTATTGAAATACCTATTCTGATTCTGGGTGGTGGTATAACGGGATTATCAGCTGCCTATCGTTTGCAACAAAAGGGAATGAATGATTTTCTACTTTTGGATATGGAATCTGAAGTAGGGGGTAATGCGCGTCATGGCGAGAATGACTATAGCCGTTATCCGCTGGGAGCACATTATCTTCCTATTCCGAATGCTTCCAATAGGGAACTGCTGCAGTTTTTGGAGGAATCGAAAATTATCGTCGGCTGGACGAATGAAGGTGTTCCATTATTTGATGAGGAACAATTGTCCTTTGCGCCTCATGAACGACTTTTTATCCATAATATCTGGCAGGAAGGCATTGTTCCAAGTTATGGATTAACCCCGCAGGAGACGGTTGAAATAGAACGTTTTATGGTGCAAATGAGTCAGTTTAAACACTTGAAAGGTGCTGATGGTAAGTATGTTTTTGATATCCCGATGCGCAATGCTTCGCAGTCTGACGATCTCAAAAGATTAGATGTTCTGACGATGCGTTCATGGATGGAATCAGAGGGATATAAGACGGCGCCTGTCTTTAGTTATGTGAACTACTGTTGCCGCGACGACTATGGAACGGGTATCGCGGCCACTTCTGCTTTTGCCGCTATACATTACTTTGCGAGCCGAAAGCACGATTGGTCTGCCTACCAGGATCTGGTGCTCACCTGGCAGGAAGGGAATGGGCGATTGGTCAGCCATTTGAAGAAATATGCGGATGGTAGGGTATTGAATCAACATCTGGCTTATCAGATACATGTAGGGCAAGATGCTGTGGAAGTGTCCGTCTTCGATGATAAAACGAAATTGTCAAAGACCATTAAAGCCCAGAAGGTGATCAATTGCTGCCCACAATTTGTTAATCAGTATCTGTTGCCAAACCGTACGGCATTGACGAAAAAATTTCATTATGCACCTTGGATCGTAGCGACGATTGTATTGCATCGTTTCCCTTTTGCAGATGGTGCGACACTTTCCTGGGAAAATATTATTTATAACGGAAAGGGATTGGGTTATGTGTATGATCAACACCAGAGCCTAAATCAGTTGCAAAGCCCTTTTGTGATTACCTATTATCATAGTCTGGGAGATGGGGACCTCAACGGAAACCGGAAACAGCTCTATCAGTGGACAGACCAGCAATGGAAAGAGTTTATTTTGGAAGATCTAGAGAAGGCGCATTATGGAATAGAAAATGAAGTCATTAGTATAGAAGTCTTTCGACACGGACATGGCATGATAAGCCCTGTCAGTGGTTTTCTATCAGACGAAGCGCGTACCGAACTGACAAGACCTATTGCTGATAAAGTCTATTTTGCACATTCTGATTTAAGTGGTATATCTATTTTTGAGGAAGCCTTTTATCAGGGAATCACCGTAGCCGATCAGGTTTTCGCTGACCTTGGTCAAAAAGAAGCATAGCTGTCGGTCTATGCTTCCGGATTTCTGTCGGGCTGCTATAGGTATTGCGTACCCGATATTTTTATAGGTTTGCTTATTTGTAGTATTATGCAACGAAACTTTTTATAGGCTTAATAGTACCTGCCATGCTTTGTCTAATTGCTCCGTATCCAATAATTGCGCAGCGTAAGCATGTACTTTTTGTGTTAATTGCGGTGAACCTTGTTGAAAATTCAGCCGGAGGTAGTTTAAATATTTATCCTCTTGGGTGGCTTGCTCTAGAACTGGTAAGGATTCGACATTAGCCAATAATCCGAGATGGTTTCCGGTAAGTACTTTGGAAAGGCGAATACTTTCGGGCAGCTGATCTACGCCAATACCCAGACTGCGGAGTGGTTTAGGAACAATAAAGAGGTTTTCATTGGTTACACGGCAGTACCAGTCGCCGCCGAGACGAGCGACCAGATCTAGTTCCTCTTGTTTTATCGTATTGTTTTTGTGCAAGAGTTCTTTGTGCACATGCATATAGAGTACTTCTGCAATAACGAGATTTCCTGCGCCAGGTTTGTCGCTCAGGGCGATCACTTCTCTTACACGACATTCCAGTTGAACCGGAGATTCCAAGACCCGCGGTGGGCGAACATGTAATGATGGGATTGGTGTAAACCCAGATTTGTCAAATTCATTTACCTCCTTGCTGTACTCTGTACTGGCCAGTGACTGTTGCTGTACCATCGCATAGTTTACGACGTTGATGACGACCTCATTGACTTCCTGAATATTGTCCAGTGTATGCTTGGTACTGCCATCACGCATGCGACGCAAGGGTGAGAATACACATATTGGTGGTTGGTGTGACATCAGGTTGAAGTAGCTGAAAGGACTCAGGTTGACATTGCCCGCCGCATCGATGGTACTCGCAAAACAGATGGGACGAGGTGCAACGGCATATTTGATTAAATTATCAATGATCGCTTTATCAGCCGAGGACTCAAAAGTGACTGTATCGAAAGAAGAAGAATTCATTTATTGAATAGATTTATTGTTGGTATAATACTACGGAATTGGAAAGTTTGCCCAAGCCAGTTATTTCTAGCTCGACCTGATCGCCTACCTGTAGCCATTGATCCTGATGAGCGGGATTCTCCATGCGCCCAGTGCCGTTGAGTTCTAAAAAACATCCCGTTCCAACTGTTCCCGAACCGATCACATCACCCGGAAAGAGACGTACACCATAGGAAACGCGCTCGATAATTTCGGCAAATGTCCAGTGCATCGTAGCAAAATTACCGGAAGAAACCTGTTGACCATTCACGCGGCATGACATCTCGAGATTATATCGGTCACCAATATGATCTCCTGAAGAATTAATTTTATAAGGTTCCAATTCGTCCTTGGTGACTAACCATGGACCAATTGCCGTAGCAAAATCCTTTCCTTTGGCGGGCCCCAAGCTTAATTTCATCTCGTCCATCTGGAGTTTTCGTGCGCTAAAATCATTCATGATCATGTATCCGGCAATATATTTATCAGCCTCTGAGGCAGGGATATTTATACCTGTTTTATTGATTACGATGGCCACTTCAAGTTCAAAATCCAGTTGCTCAAGATGCAGTGGCATACATTGTATCGGGCCGGGACCTTGTATGGCCTGATGATTGGAGAAGTAAAAAACGGGAAATTCATCGAATTCCGGAATCATATCCAGTCCGCGGTTTCTTCTTGACGTCGCTACGTGCTGCCGAAAAGCATAGGCATCACGCACTGATGTCGGATGAGGTATCGGTGCAACAAGCTGACTATCTTGCAATAACTGGTAAGGTCTGGACATACGTCCCTCCAGCAATGCACTGTGATAATACACTAAATCGTTTATGGCTTCATCTCCACGGATCAAAAAATCAGCCATATCGGTCGGAAGGGAAAGGGCTATCTCCGAGCAGGTGTATACCCGGTCATTGATTATAATGCCTAATTCATGTTGTCCATTTTTCGTGCACGTAACAATTCTCATATCGGAATATTCTATTGGTTATTCAATCTTTGAATGCGACACAAATATATCGTATAAGTTTTGAAAAAAATATTTCTTCGCTTGAAAACAGAAAAATATTCTTACCTTTATTATAACATTATAAACTAGTAAAAATGATCAATCGTGGAATACATCGCTTTGCGTCATCCATGCCCTATATTGCTTTTAATAGAGCAATTATAGCTGATATCATTTTTGCCCAATACTAATCCCCTCGAATTTTTTGCCAATCGATGCTATTGGCAACGTTGATATTCATTTATTTTTTATAACCGTTTTAAATCGTAGAATTATGCCATTTTATGTTAAACAAGGGCAAATTCCAACACAGCGACATACTGTCTTTAGAAAGCCCGATCATACGCTCTATGCTGAAGAATTGGTTTCTACCCATGGCTTTTCCAGTCTTTATTCGCTCGTGTATCATTGCCACCCGCCTACGTTGGTCAAACAGATCCGTGAACCCTATGATGTTACTCCAAAGATTGCCCGTGAAAAACATCTTAAACATACCAGTTTAAAAGGATTTCAGGTTCAGGCCAAAGATGATTACCTGGAAAGCCGCACACCTGTTCTGGTCAACCAGGATCTACACATTTCACTGGCAGCCCCCCGTCAGTCCATGACGGATTATTTTTATAAAAATAGCCAGGCCGATGAGATTATTTTCGTGCACCATGGAACAGGGAAACTCAAGACAGGATACGGAAATATTTCTTTTCAGTATGGTGATTATCTGGTTGTCCCAAGGGGTACAATTTACCAGATGGAATTTGATCAGACTGACAACCGATTATTTATTGTTGAATCGTTTTCCCCGGTACGTACGCCAAAGCGGTATCGGAATGAATTTGGTCAGCTGATGGAGCATGCTCCCTTTTTTGAACGGGATATCCGTGTACCACAGGATCTGGAAACTTTTGACCAGCTTGGTGATTTTGAGGTGAAAATCAAGAAACAGGGATTGATTTATCCTTACATCTATGGAAGCCACCCTTTTGATTTTATTGGTTGGGATGGCTATCATTTCCCTTGGGCATTTTCCATTCATGACTTTATGCCAATTACCGGGAAATTGCATCAGCCACCACCTGTTCATCAGACTTTTGAGACCGATACCTTTGTGTTGTGTAGTTTTTGTCCACGTCTGTATGACTATCATCCAAAAGCTGTACCTGCGCCTTATAACCACAGCAATGTAGACTCGGATGAAGTGCTGTATTACGTGGATGGTGATTTTATGAGCCGGAAATCGGTTGAAAAAGGACAGATTACATTACACCCGGGCGGTATTCCGCATGGACCACACCCCGGTACGGTCGAAAAAAGTATTGGACAAGTTAAAACCGAGGAACTAGCGGTCATGATCGATCCTTTCCGTCCCCTGATGCTGACCGAAGAAGCGTTAAAAATTGAAGATCCCGATTACTTTAAATCCTGGATGAGTTAAGTTAAATACGAATAACCTTTATATAAATTATGGCAAATACATTTGCAGAGAAGATTGCCCAAGCGCAAGATTTTCTACCTATTAATGGAACCGATTACATTGAATTTTATGTGGGGAATGCGAAGCAGGCCGCACATTATTACAAAACTGCCTTTGGTTTTCAGTCGGAGGCTTATGCAGGGCCAGAGACCGGTATTAGGGACCGGGCGTCTTATGTCTTAAAACAAGATAAAATACGCTTGGTGCTGACTACGGCACTTAAATCGGATCATCCTATTGCTGAGCATGTTAAAAAACATGGCGACGGTGTTAAAATATTGGCTTTATGGGTTGATGATGCCCGCAAATCATTTGAGGAGACGACCAAAAGGGGAGCAAAGGTTTATCAAGAACCGCAACTTCTCAAAGATGAAAAAGGGGAGGTCTGGACTGCAGGGATATACACTTATGGAGAAACGGTGCACCTTTTTGTGGAGCGAAAGAACTACAATGGTTTATTTATGCCCGGATATGAAAAATGGGAAAGCGACTATAACCCAGCAGAGACCGGTTTGCTCTATGTAGATCATTGCGTAGGCAATGTAGGCTGGAATAAAATGAATGAAACAGTTCAATGGTATCAGGATGTGATGGGTTTTGTCAACATCCTGTCTTTTGATGATAAGCAGATCAATACCGAATATTCGGCATTGATGAGTAAGGTGATGAGTAATGGCAATGGCTATGTAAAATTTCCGATCAATGAACCGGCTGAGGGAAAAAAGAAATCTCAAATTGAGGAATATCTTGAATTCTATGAGGGCGAAGGTGTACAGCATGCGGCATTGGCAACAAAGGATATTGTAAGTACGGTGCGGGAACTTAAATCCAGAGGGGTTGAATTTCTAGGAGCTCCTCCCGAAGCATATTATGATATGCTACCAGAAAGGGTTGGAGCGATAGATGAGGAAATCCGGATTATCCAAGAACTGGGTATTTTGGTGGATCGTGACGAAGAGGGGTATCTTCTACAGATTTTTACCAAACCTGTAGAAGATAGACCTACCTTATTCTACGAGATTATTCAGCGAAAAGGTGCACAGAGTTTTGGCGCCGGCAATTTTAAGGCGCTTTTTGAAGCAATCGAACGTGAACAGGAACGAAGAGGTAATCTATAAGGATATGTTGGGTATGAAAGAATTATTGCGCGCATTTGAGCACAGAAGTCCAGAAATAGTATTTGAGTGGAAAGACAGTGAAACTGATGCCAAAGGATGGATTGTTATCAATTCGTTGCGGGGCGGTGCAGCGGGTGGAGGCACACGGATGCGTGCAGGCCTGGATCGGCATGAAGTAGAGTCCCTTGCCAAAACAATGGAAGTAAAGTTCACGGTTTCAGGCCCCGCTATTGGTGGTGCCAAATCTGGTATTGACTTTGATCCACATGACCCACGCAAAAATGAGGTTTTAGACCGTTGGTTTAAAGTGGTAACGCCGCTATTAAAAAATTATTATGGGACAGGAGGGGATCTTAATATCGATGAAATCCATGATGTCATTCCATTGACCGAAGAATATGGTCTATGGCATCCGCAGGAAGGAATCTTGAATGGACATTTTAAGGTAAATGAGAGCAACCGTATCCACCAAATAGGACAGTTGCGCTATGGCGTGTCCAAAGTATTGGAGGACAATACCTACAGTCCGGATTTAAAGCGTAAATATAAGGTTGCAGATATGATAACAGGCTATGGAGTCGCCGAATCCATCCGTCATTATTATCAGCTTTTTGGCAGTGACTGTATAGGAAAACGTGCAGTTATTCAGGGCTGGGGAAATGTTGCTGCCGCCGCGGCTTTTTACCTCTCTAAGCTGGGGGTGAAAATTGTCGGAATTATTGATCGGGCCGGTGGTTTAATCAATCGTGAAGGTTTTAGCGAAGCAGAAATTACGCACTTATTTCTGGATCGTAGGGGAAATGAACTGAATTCACCTGATTTGATTTCATTTGAACAGATTCAGAAGGAAATATGGGGATTGAGTACGGATATCTTTGTCCCGGCAGCTGCATCACGTTTGGTTTCCAAAGATCAGATCCAACAGCTCATGGAAAACGGGCTTGAAGTCATTGCTTCTGGCGCAAATGTACCTTTTGCTGATCAGGAAATATTCTACGGCCCGGTGATGGAGTTTGCGGATCAACATGTTGCGGTGATACCTGATTTTATTGCGAATTGCGGTATGGCACGGGTGTTCGCCTATTTAATGCAACGGAATATAGAAATGAGTGATGATGCGATCTTCTCTGATGTTTCAAAGGTGATTTTTGAGGCTTTGAAAAAAATAAGGGATTCTTCCGCAGATCGTACACAGATATCTTCGAGAGCGTATGAAATCGCATTGAAACAATTGGTCTGATTCTTTTACGGGAGTCGTTAAACGAAAAACACTTGAAGCGGGGAACTTCAAGTGTTTTAACTAACCAATTATTAACCTAAATTTATGAATGCTTAAAACAGTACAATACCTGTGCCAAAACTTATTTACCTAAGATGAATAAATTGTCATTTTTTTGTTAACTTATAATTTCGCTCTTATTTGGGATAAATCGCTGAAGTCGTTGATTCTAAAAAGCTAATGCTCGATTGAATCCATCCTGGGTGGTGGATGTGTTAAAGGATGCAGATATACCAAGGGTTATTACCGTTTTATTTTTATAAAATGTTGATAAACAGAAACTCCTGAAGCGGGGAGCAACAGGAGTTTTCCTAACCAATTATTAACCTAAATTTATGAAAAGTACAAGTATAACGTGATCTCAACATAAAATGTTTCAACTATTTTCACTTTTCTGGATTTTTTAACATTTTTTAGTATTTCTATATTGATTTTCGGTAAGACTTTATAGCAAACATCTTCTTTTCGTATTAGAAAAATAAAAAACCTGTTAGCGGGGACTAACAGGTTTTTTATAAACTAACTAATTATTAACCTAAATTTATGAAACTAGTAAATAACTTTCAATAAGAATGCCAAGGCATAAATCGACCTGTCGGTTTAACGATTTTTAACGCTTTAAATTGACAGGCGATAGCAAGAGGCTTTAACCTTAGCCTGTTATTTTATTTTTCAAACCTTTTATTGCCTGTAAACGTTTACTTAAGCAGAGTGAGCAAATAATATGTGAAACTGTTTAAAATAAAGTACATGTCGCTGTCCTATCTTTATCAATTCGAAAATTATAGAAGTCCTTTTTGGGCTTTTGCAATCCACGATGGCCATCATATCGATGCGGATTTAGAACCGCATTTGCATATTTCTCCCGAAGATCGGTTACGAGAAGAGGATCCGTATACTGCTATTTTGGCAGAATTGCCTTTCAATCGCTTTGTTTGTGGCACATCGAGGTTTCAATTGGATTTGAATCGGAATAAAGACGGAGCAATTTATCTGACACCTGAACAGTCATGGGGAATACAGGTATGGAAAACAGATTTGCCACAGCAGTATAAAGATCAACTGTATGAATCTTATGATCGCTTATATCAAAAAATAGTACAGCAGATTCAAAATACCATCGATCGGTATGGTTATTTTGTCGTTTACGATATTCATAGTTACAATGCACGCCGCGATGGTCCGGATACAGTTGTTGACCAAATCAACAATCCGCAGATTAATATTGGTACAGAACACAACCACAGCAAATGGCAGGAATTGACCCGCTCATTTATGGATGTACTTCGTACTGGTAAAGATGGGCAGGCTTATGATGTACGTGAGAATGTTAAATTTAAGGGCGGCTTTTTGTCATCTTATTTAAATGAGCAATTCGGCGATAAGGGTTGTGTTTTCTCTATTGAGTTTCGCAAGGACTTTATGAATGAATGGACAGGAGAGGTCTACCCTCAAAAGCTACAGGAGTATAAACAGTTGTTAATGCAGAGTATAGAAACCCTTGAATCCTATTTTGCCTATGAAAGATAATGCAAAGCAGCTGGCGGGCATTCTAAAAAAGATCAAAAATAAAGAGGTTTTTCATGTTCAGATACCGCCAAAGAATAAAATGGTGTTCAATCAGGTTGTGCCTTACTTATTTCTTTATCGACAGTTTTTTAGTCCAGATCCGATGCTGGCGGAATTAGTGAAATCAGAGCCCGCATATTTTAGGGTGAAGGATTCCGAAATGAATGTGTCAGACTGGATTGCTCCAATTCTCAATCAGCTTGTAGAAGAATTTGGAGCCTGCCTTATTATAGAGGCATGGACCGCAGGGCAAGGCCAGGAAGAGGATATCCAGATCCATATTGCCCGGAAAAATGTACAATCCATTGCTCAGTATCTTGGAAAACAATTGGAAACAGAGGAATCTATTGCCAAGGTTGAGATTGTGACCGAATCGAAAACCAATGCGACACAGAGTCTTTCACCTGCAAGTATTCAACTGGACAAGTTAAATAGCAATATTTTGTACATGGGGCTGGAAATCAAACCAAAGTATCTGTTAGGGACTAATCAGCAAATACTGCCGATTGACTTGCGGCATTTTCGAGAAGCGATATCTCGAAGCCTGTCCAAGACTTTTTTTGAGTTTATTCGGATACATACCCTCTCAAAACCGACATCGTTTAAAATAAGTCATCCCAAAAAGATGCTCCCTTTGGCCTGGGAAATTGACCAGAAATTGGCACGCGAAAGTCAACGGTTTGATTTTCTACTATTGGTGACACCGACAAATTCCTACGACGCCTGGCTACAATTCAAAAAGGGGAATTATCGTAAGGTTCCTGTTTTTCATTATAGGCCCATGCCGATTGATCCCGATATTATTAAACGCAATCTCTATAATTTACATATTGAAGACCTTTATGACCCTTCCATCGCTTATTTGTTCCGGGATAAACGCAAAGAGCTTGATCAGATGATGAGCATGCTGAGCGAACGGGGAAAAGAGGGATTTTTACTCGGCAGCATGCAGGTGTTTGGTACCGTCAACGAAAAGCTGTTGGAAAAAGCGCAAGCCATATTAACAATTACAGCGACGGACAGAGAACATCGTACAAAGGAAGAGGATATCGTCTATGCAGAAGAGTTTGCGAAACTAGCGCAAGAGGAACTGGATTATTTAAAAAGTCAGGATCCGAATTTTTCAACTACTGTACGGCTTCGGGATGATATATACGGGGTCATGGTCAATCAGGGGGGGCTAAATATCAGTAAACAATATAGTTTGCCAAGGCATAGGGTGCAGGCATTAATCCAGCACGAAGTAGGAACACATATCGTTACTTATTACAATGGCAAACAGCAACCTTTCAGTCTTTTTAGATTGGGTGTGCCGGGCTATGAAAAGCTTCAGGAGGGTCTGGCAGTACTCGCCGAATATTTAGTTGGCGGATTGACAAATAATCGGTTGCGTATATTGGCCGGTCGGGTCGTCGCGGTATATCACATGCAACAGGGAAATACGTTTTTAGATACATTCACGCTGTTGGTTGATAAGTATCAGTTCCTACCGGAAACAGCTTTTCAGATGACCATGCGTGTTTTTAGAAGTGGCGGACTCACAAAAGATGCGTTATACCTCAGTGGTTTGATTGAACTAATAAATTATATAAAAAGTGGCCGGGATCTCACCCTATTGACCATGGGTAAGATCAGGGAGGATTATATTCCGATAGTCGAGGAACTGATGCTTAAAGGGATTCTGAATGCTCCGGTCTTGACACCTAAATACCTGACATCCCCTTATAGGGATGTACTGGCCAACCTAAAGAAAAGTAAAGGAATATTTCAGATGATACAATAATTAACGACACTATATGAAGATAGCATTTGTTATTAATCAAACGCATAAAGAAACGGAACGTTTCACAACAACTCTGCTCGCATTGAAGGCGCATCAGCTAGGACATGCGATTTATTACATCGGATTAGCAGATTTTTATTATGAATCTGCCCATATTGCTGCCCATGTGCGTGAGGTACTCCCTACACAACAGATTACCTCTGCAAAACAGTTGATGGAGGTGTTACGAGCCACGACAAAGACAAAAATGAATATGGAGAAGATGGATGTGGTTTGGCTTAGATTCGATCCGGTTTTGGATATGGTGAATAGACCCTGGGCAGCTTCATCCGCGCTGCAGTTCGCCTCCTTATTAAAGGAAAAAGGGGTACAGGTCATCAATGATCCAGATAGTTTGGGTAGGGCAAGCAACAAATTGTATCTCGAAGGTTTTGACGAATCTATTCGGCCTAAGACAATTGTAACCAGAAATTATGCAGACGTAGTCGAGTTTTTTGAACAACAAAATAAATTGATTATTCTAAAACCCCTAAAAGGTTCAGGCGGGAAAAATGTGTTTTTGATCAATAAAGACAATCAACAAAATCTAAAGCAGACAGTAGAAGCCATAGCGCGGGACGGTTATGTGATCGGGCAGGAATATCTTCCCGAAGCGGCAGGTGGTGATATCCGTTTTTTTCTGTTGAATGGTGAACCCGTCTCCATCAATGGAAAATATGCTGCTGTTCATCGTGTGCAGCAGGGGAATGAGATCCGGAGCAATGTACATCAGGGGGCGAAAACCCAAGCGGCAGTCATATCGGCTGAGTTGCTACAGATGGTTGATAAAATTAAAGATAAATTGATTCAGGATGGAATGTATTTTGTTGGTTTGGATATCGTGGGCGATCGTATTATGGAAATTAATGTTTTTAGTCCGGGAGCTTTATGCCAAACAGAAGAGATTGTAAAAGAAGACTTTTCCGCATTGATTATCAAAAATCTTGAAGAAAAAATAGGATCTGCTAGAAATTCATCGGGTGTATAGTAAGGAGATTATATGTAATTGGTTTTATAATAAGGGAGCAGAGATCAATAATTGACCGGACTGTCTAAAAGCAAACCTGATTCTGAGAACTCAGTTGTTTTTGGCGTTATTTGAAATCTCTTAGCGGTAATTAGGATTGTAGTAGGAAACTGACAAAACGCGGGATTGATGAAAATTATGAGTTTGAGATGAATCAACCCAGTTGAATTCTTGCTAATTTTAAGAAAATAAAAAAATACGATGTTTATTATAGATTCACCTTCTCATGATGCTTATTTTAATATTGCTTCGGAGGAATATCTGCTCACCAAATATCCAAAAGAGCCTATATTTTTGTTGTATATGAATGAACCGTCAATTATCATTGGTAAATTCCAGAATACGCTCGCTGAAATAAACCTTGATTATGTGAATGATAATAAGATTAAGGTCGTTAGAAGGATGTCTGGTGGTGGTGCTGTTTATCATGATTTAGGAAACCTCAATTTTTCCTTTCATACGCTATTGGGAAATTTGGATTTTATGGATTTTTCGACTTTCACACAACCCATTGTTTCTGTTTTGAACAAATTGAATATTCCGGCAAGACTGGAAGGAAGAAACGATCTCTTGGTGGATGGAAAAAAATTTAGTGGGAATGCGAAACTCGCAAAAAATGGTAAAATGGTTCAGCACGGTACTATTTTAATTGATTCGCAGATGCAGATATTGAATGATGCACTGAAAGTAAATCCGCTTAAATTTATTGATAAGGCTGTCAAGTCGAACAGGGCGCGTGTAACAAATCTGGTCGGTTATCTACCTCAGGGTTTTACAACGGTAAAATTTAAGGAACTGTTGATCGCAGAGATGCAGCGTGAAAATCCGGATGCGAAGGTCATTCATTTCTCAGCAACTGATATCCAGAATATCGAACATCTGGTGAAGGAAAAATATGAAACCTGGGACTGGAATTTCGGTTTCTCTCCGAATTATAATTTTAAAAAGGCAATCAAGATTCCTGCGGGTTTTATTGAATTACACTTAGACGTACATAAAGGTTATATTGAACATGCTAAGATTTTTGGGGATTTTTTTGCTTCTAAATCTATTCACGAGTTGGAAGAACTCTTAATTGGCGAAAAGCATCAGTTGGAAGAAATTTCTGCTCTGCTGAATTCGATAGATGTAACTTCTTATTTTGGAAAAGTTGAAGCGCCTGAAATACTGGAATTGTTTAAATAAAAATTGTTTTATCAGTCCTGTAGGGCCTGAAATAAAAAAAAGTTATTATGCCTTGGAACCCAGATGTATATAATCAGTTTAAAGACATTCGATTCAAGCCTTTTTATGATCTATCCGAACTAATAGCTTCGGAGGTAACGATGAAAGCCGTGGATCTCGGATGCGGAACCGGCGAGCAAACGGCTATTTTAAGTGACAGATTTCCACAGGCAACATTTCTTGGAATAGATTCTTCTCCGGAAATGTTATCGGCGAGTAGTAAACTCGAAAATGAGCGTCTAAGGTTTGAGAACGGCAATGTTGAAAATTTTTTGGAAATGGCGGGTTCATGGGATCTAATATTCAGCAATGCGGCGTTGCAATGGTTGGATGATCATCGTGTACTTTTCCCACGGCTCATTTCCAAATTGAGTAGCGGCGGACAATTGGCAATTCAGATGCCTTACCAGCCAGAAAATGTCTTAAATAAATTGCTATTTGAGCTGGCTGGTGAAGAACCTTACCGAAGTTATTTGGATGGTTGGAATAGGGCTTCATCGGTGCTAAGTATAGATGACTATGCACAGATTTTATTTCATGCAGGCTTGGAGGAATTGGATCTTTCGCTTCGTATATACCCAATTATTGCCGCGGAAGTGGATGTACTTTATGACTTTATTTCCGGATCGGCACTGATCCCTTATATTGAGCGATTGGACGAAGATAAAAGACCTGCTTTCATTGAGGCTTTTAAGATACGTATTAAACAGTATTTTTCCAGATTCCCCGCGATATATCCGTTTAAACGTATTTTGTTGTATGGACGAAAGAGCTGACATCGAGCGAGGATGTTCGTGTTAAATGCTGATCAAATCTGACCAGATCGCTTTGGTCATCGTTGCTAAATCGTTGGGATTTAATATCATTTGAAGGCCTCGTTTTCCCGCGCTCACAGAAATTTCTGTTTCCAATTGAGCTGCTTCCTCAATAAATGTTGGAAATAGTTTTTTCATGCCAATAGGTGAGCAGCCACCGCGGATATAGCCCGTTACAGCTAGGAGATCCTTCATAGGGAGCATTTCACAATTTTTATTACCTGATGCTTTAGCGATCTTTTTTAAGTCAAGTTGGGCATTTCCGGGAATTACAGCAACAATGTAAGGGTCTATATTTCCTTTCAATACTAAAGTCTTATAAAGTGTTTCAGGGGACAGACCCAAGGATAAAGCCACATGATCAGCACTTACATCATGATCATCAACTTCATATTCTCTTAAACTATATTTTACTTTTGCCGTATCTAAAAGGCGAACGGCATTTGTTTTATGTGACATGACGATCTTTATACGCTTTTGCGATTTGTAAAATAGTTTGTAATCTCTGCCAACGTATATGTATTAAGGCAATTTTTTGACTCAAGTCCACCTTTTTGTGCAACAAAAATACCATACTGCATGTCCAGTAGTCCTTCGGTGCGGTGGGCATCGGGGTTAATGGATAACAATACTCCCTTTTCCACGGCATAGCGGTGCCATCTCCAATCTAAATCTAGTCTTAAAGGGTTCGCATTAATTTCAATGACGACCTGATTAGCGGCGCAGGCATCAATTATTTTTTTAAAGTCGAGTGGATAGCCCGATCTACTTAATAAAAGACGGCCTGTTGGATGTCCCAAAATTGTTGTATATGGGTTTTCAATTGCTTTAATCAATCTGGCGGTTGCTTTTTCCTCATCCATCTTTAAGTTGGAGTGAACAGAGGCGACAACAAAGTCAAATTGTGCTAGTACCTCATCGGGGTAGTCCAGTGATCCGTCGCTTAGAATATCGGATTCTATCCCTTTAAAGATTTTAAAAGGCGCTAGTTTTTCATTTAAGCTGGCAATTTCCTTCCATTGTTCTACCAATCTCTCGATGGAAAGACCATTTGCATAAACAGCCGTTCTGGAGTGATCACATATTCCAAGATATTCGAGACCTAATGCATCCCTACAATAAAGAGCCATTTGCTCCAAGGTATGCACACCATCACTATAAGTTGAGTGATTGTGCAATGTCCCTTTGAGATCTTTAAATTGGATTAATTGTGGTAGAGTATGGTTCTGAGCGCGTTCGATTTCGTCGAGACCTTCACGTAATTCTGGTTCAATATAATCAAGCCTTAAATTGCGATAAATTGCCTCTTCGCTGGAAAGTGAAGGTAGATCAGAAAGAATGTTGAACAGAAGATCCAAATGTGCAGCAGAACCTGTACTGAGAATGAGGTCTCGGTAGAAATCATTGATATTCGTGCTGAAAACCTTGAATGTAAAACCGAATTCATCTGTGATTTCCAAAGAATTTTCTGTTTTCTCTACCAATGTGTAATTAATCAGAAATTTTTCTACGGCTTCAATGCTTTCGGAAATGAGAAGATCCACCGTACTTAATACTTCGCATTTTCTTCTAAAATCTCCTGTGAAAGATAAGAGCGAAGAAGGAAAGTGTGTTTTTAGAACAGTGTAAAATACATCGGCTTGAGGCAATACCTTGGCATACAGAAACCACCCTTGATTCGATATGGAAAATTCGATGGATTTTTTTATTTCTTCCTGGGTTTTTAATCCAAATCCCTTGGCTTCAACAAGACGGTTTTCATTGCAGGCATACAGTAGTTCACCGACGCTTTCAATCCCTAGTTCTTGCCAGATAATCTGTACCTTTTTGGGGCCTAGACCTTTTATGTTTAGCATTTCAACAACCCCTGATGGCGTATTTGCCAATAACTCATCAAGCTCCTTAAACATTCCCGTTTGTGCCACCTCTTTTGCTTTTTCGGCTGTACTTTTTCCTATACCCTGCTGTGCACTCAATTCTTCAAGCGAGGCGTCATCGATACGAAAAGGTAATTTGTCCAATTTAAAAGATGCACTAGCCATTGCCTTTGTCCGGAACGGATTTTCGTTGTGAAGTTCCATTAATTGGCTGCACAGTTTAAAAATTTTAGAGATCGCTTTATTGTCCATCATCGTGGTGAGTTGTTAGGCTACAAATATCCTAAATTTTGAACCAAAATACCAACGAAGTTGACAATATAATCCCGTTAAATAATGTGAAAAAGCCGTTTTTTATTTGAATAATACCCTGTTTTATTAAATTAACAACAAAGTGACAAATGAACACCTGTATAACCGAGCATTTTGGCTAAGTTTGTCGCTTTTGGGTATTGAAATCGATAGAGGATATTGTGTTTTTTGAAATATCCGATAACAATTAGTGGTGTTATGATAGCAGATATAAGTGACAAAGAGGTCAGCGGCCTTTACAAAACAGGTATTATTCAGCAGACAGCCTATTGGTCCGCTGTGAAAAAGATGCAGGGGATAGCGTCTAAAGCGTTTAATTTCAAATCTAAACGTTCGGATCTTTATATAGGAGTTGAAGAGGATACTTACTTTGTGGGAGATCTGTTGATTATAATCCAGACGATAGATCATGAACATAGCATAGCTTATGTACCGTATGGACCTGAAATTGAACCATCAGAAGAAAATCAAGGCCATTTTTTAGAGCAACTTTCCGAGAGTTTACGTGGGTATCTGCCTCAAAACTGTATTATGATACGTTATGATTTATCCTGGGAATCACATTGGGCGAAGGATGATGATTGTTATGACCTTTATGGAAATTGGTTAGGTGTTCCAGAAAAACGAATTCAGGAAATGCGCTTTAATTTTAATACGGAACATTGGAATTTTCATAAGGCAAATACGGATATTCTTCCTTCTAATACCATTTTTATGAACCTTAAGGGCGAAGAAGATCATTTGTTGGCCAATATGAAATCAAAAACGCGATATAATATTAATCTGGCACAAAGGAAAGGTGTAAAGGTGCGTTCCCTTGGCCTGGAAAGTCTGGAGATCTGGTATGAATTATATCGGCAGACAGCTGCCCGAAATAACTTTTTCTTACATGATATCAACTATTTTAAGATTGTGCTTTCAGCAAGAGCAAACGATACATTGTCGCCGGCGGACGTTTACCTGTTGGTTGCAGAGGTGGAAAGTCAGCCCTTAGCTGCAATGTTTCTCGTCATAGCGGCAAATCGGGGCACCTATTTATATGGGGCATCGGCTTCTGAAAATCGTAATTATATGGCTACTTATGCTTTGCAATGGCGTGCCATGCAGGTTGCAAAGGAAATGGGGTGTACCGAATATGATTTCTTTGGTGTATCTCCCCAAGCTGATCCATCACATCCCCTATACGGACTTTATAGATTTAAAACCGGATTTGGAGGTGAAATTTATCATCGTATGGGCTGTTGGGATTATCCATTAAACAAAGAAAAGTATAGATATTACGCCTCCATGGAGTTTAAAAACCAAAGTTATCACTTGAGTTAAGTATTAAAATACTTCACCCAAAGTCAGTCTCACACCACGGTGATTCGTACTGATGCCGTAGTCAATGCCAATATTGGTACCTGAATTTTTGTTGAATTTAATTCGGGCGCCTGCACCTGTACCGATATTCCAGTCTGCAAACATGCTGTTTTTGGGGCCGTTCACAGTCGTGAAATTCATAAAAGCAACAAAACCAAACAGCCCATTGCTGCTGATGTCACGACGATATTCTGTTTCCAGATAATACAATGATTTACCTCGGAATCTACTTACAGGGAAACCTCTTCCAGAACTATTGTAGGGGTCCCAGCCCAAATTGGGTAAATCAAGATAGGGCGCTTTACTATTGAAAACAGTCCAGAAAAAGCTACGTACAGCAATCATATTCTGCTTGTTGGGATCCTGAGTCAATCGGTGATATCTTCTGATTTCGAGAAATAAGGATTTCCAATTTTGATCACTCCCCATAAAAACCGGATTTACGCGAAATTGTAAATTGGCATAATTGCCAGACCAGGTATTAATAGAATTCGCGCGCGTATCATAAATGAGGTTGAGACTCAGACCCGATGAAATAGTATGATCTTTTAAATCCGTGCCATAGGGATAGGAGGTGTAGTCTGCAAGCGGAATATCACCGGTAGATTTGATGTTCATCCGGTAATCCAGATCATAACCAATTCCCATAAACAGTCCCCCGTGTATTCTTTTTAGCGCGTGTTGATATAACCTAAAATAGCTATAATCCAAATTGATCTGCTGGTCACCATGATGTTCTTTTCCGATTCCCCAGGTTTCATGGGGGTATTTTAATAGTCTGATATCACCATCAATCACCCAGGTATTATCTTTCAGCCATACATAGGAGCGGATAGGGAGGCCAAATCGCTTTCCAAAATTTGTATAGGGTGTGAAAGTGACTTTTGACATATAGGTGCTCTTGCGTTCACCTAGGTAGAATCCGGCTGTGGTACTTGTGATCAGCGCATGCCCACCTCCCGGAACGTTTGTTGAAAACGGCAAAAAAGAAAAGTAAAACTTTTTTCCTGTACTATCGACAGACTGCGGTGGCTTTATCTTAAGGATTGCTTTTCCAATATCGATCAGGTCGCGCTGTTTACTTGTATCTGCAACGTGTTTGGTAATTTCTATTTCATTGACTGGTCGTTGTGCGTATAATTTAGATTGGTATATCACCAACGAAACCATCAAAAGGGTGAAAATAGTATAAGAAGTATGTCGTCTGTCGTAGTGTGCCATGAAAGCACGCAATCTAAGAGGAATTGGACAGAACTGCAATATTCTGTGTAATAAATTATTCTTTCTGTGGAGTTTTACCGATACGTCGACAAAGTCGAATTTTTATTCACCTACAAAAAAACGGCATTTACCGATTTTAATGTAATGTTAATCTAAATGTAATGGAATCAACACATGAGTTGTCTTAAATTTGAATCAGAAAATAAATGAAAAAAAAAGCGCAACAAATTTAGGTTGTGTGCGACTATAGAATAAGAAAATATACTAATATATTATAAATAGAAAAGATATGAAAACTTTAGTAAAAACATTTGTGGCAGCAGCAATGATAGCAATCTCCACTTGCTCAATGGCTTCGGTTAAACCAGAAGAACGTAATTTAATTACAGCTGATTTGGCAATTGATGAATATGTTGGCGCAATGACCGAAGGTCAGGTAGCGAATTTAGATAGGCTATTCACTTCTGATTTTAATCAGAAAATCTGTGGTAAACAAGATTTAAATCACAGCCGATCGGAAATGATCGAGTTCTTGAAAAAACAAAAAGGAATAAAAATGAACTGTAAAACAACAACGCAGATCGTTGAAGAATTACCAGATTATGCTATTGCGAAAGTAACCATGCAATTTGATGGTTTCTCTAAGACCGATTTGATCACACTTGTGAAGGAAAACGGTGCTTGGAAAATTTCTAAATCAGTTAACTCTTACAAATAGGAATTACTGCCGCAAATCGAAATGATGTTTCGGGAAACTGAGCAATGTATAAAAACAAAAGAGGCTACTTGTGAAAAGTAGCCTCTTTTGTTTGTGGAGCATATCAGGATCGAACTGATCACCTCTTCACTGCCAGCGAAGCGCTCTAGCCAGATGAGCTAATGCCCCTTTGTTTTTCTGTCGCTAAGATAATACCTTTTTTGTAAAAACAAAATTGCTTTTTTATTTTTTTTAGTATTATTATTTATTGCTTCTCGTTAAGCAACTCTTCGGTACGTTGTATCTGCTGATTATCCTTCCATTCATCATGTCCAGGGATAACCATTTTTATCTGGGGATACTTCGCTAATAATCTGGCTAATGCAGGCTTCCAGGCTTTGACGTCACCATCAACAATATTACCTAAATTTTTTGCCTCCGAACTTTTGATAAAGCAACCCCCATCCAGAATTTGATAGTCGGGAAACCAGACAACGACATTATCCAAAGAATGTCCTGCACCAAAAAAGTTCAAAACGAAGGACTGACCACCGACTTTATAGGTCTTGTTGATTTTGACGAGATGCGTAGCTTGGGCTTTATGATTTGCCTTAAGCAGGTCGTTGGTCATTTTTGTCGCATAAGTTGGAATGCCGATACGATTATAATATGCAAATCCTCCCGCGCGATCCTCATGCCAATGTGTGGCATATACCGCAATGACAGGTAGTTGATGCTTTTGTTTAATACTGTCCAAAAGCGGTTGATATTGTGTCGAGTCCCAAGGCGTATCAAATAGAATAACACCCTTCTTGGTGATTAGATAGACCGCATTAGCGGCATATTTGGTACCCTCAAAGGTATTGTAAGTCGTATAAAGATATAGCTGTGAATTGATCTTTTCAATTGATAATGGTTTTTCCTGTGCGCGCAAAGATGACAATACACAGCAAGAAAGACCGAAAAGTAGCGTAGCTACTTTTGCGGAGAAGAGCGAAATAGTATTTTTGAACATAAGTAAATAAACGATTGTTCGGAACGAATATTGTTGAGTTGGACCTGTTAAATTCCTTTTTTTTGGCTACAACGATGTAACGAAATCTTCCCGATGTGGAGTGAAAGAATCTATCAATTCGCCTTCTTCAAGACATTCACAGCCGTGGATTAAATTTGGGTAAATGATACAGGAATCACCTACGGTTAAAATTTCATCTGTGCCATCAATGTGGTACCTGAACTTTCCGGCGCTGACATAAGATATTTGTGTATGTGGGTGTTGATGTGGGGCACCGATTGCACCTTTTTGAAAACGTACTTTCATTAACATCAATTCATCATTATAGACTAATATTTTACGTTGTACACCATCGCCTAGATCCGTCCAGCTCTGCGCTTTATCGTGTAGGAATATCTCACTCATTTTAATCACTTTTATTTTGAAAAATTAATCAACAAATCTTTATTACCAATGATAGGAAATAAATACGACTTTTGTAGCTCAGCTTGAGAAGTTCTTTATAAGTGTACAACGTTGGTGAGAAAATATCCCGATTTTCTTAGGAAAAATAGAAGAACATGGATGAACTGATCGGTAAAGTATTTGAAAAAACTGTTACTTTGTGTCTGATAAAAGCGAATGTACTGATATGAATTATTTCGACGAACTTATTACGTTATTACATGAAGAACAGCAATATGATAAGATGCAGCATGAAGCATTATTATTGAAAAGCAGTTTAGATGAAAGAAGAATGCAGGGGGTGACCTGGTTTCCTATTAAGATCACGGATAGCGAACTAGGGCGGGGAGATTATCTGTCAGTTAGTTTAAAAAAAACAAATCACCTCGATGTAGATCATCGGTTTCGTTTTGGGATGCCTGTTTCTCTATTTTCAAACCATGACCCAAAGGCGGACAGGATAGATGGTGTTATATCTTCAGTTAATAAGGAAAGTATGCGGATTTCATTTCGTATAGAAGAACTGCCAGATTGGAGCAGAAGGGGAAAACTCGGTGTGGACTTATTATTTGACGAGCATTCATACCGTGAAATGACTAATGCGTTGCGACAGGCAAAGGAACTCGCAGCTGATCCACGACAAGGCAAATTGATTAGAAAGCTTATTGGCGCAGAACAATTATATACAGAAGAAAAAGAATTATTTTTTGAACATCCAGACCTCAATGACGGCCAAAATAAGGCGGTTCAGCGGGTCTTGGGCACAGCAGACATAGCACTTTTACATGGCCCTCCCGGCACGGGGAAAACGACCACATTGATAAAGGCAATAGCCACGTTGTTAAAGAGCAATAATAAGCAGATACTCGTTGTAGCACCGAGCAATACTGCGGTTGATCTATTGACGGAGCGTTTGGATGCTGCGGGCATAGTCGTCACACGAATCGGTAATCCCGTTAAAGTATCTGAACACCTACAGGAGTTGACCCTTGACAGTAAAATAGATCGCCATAGCGCGAATAAGGATATAAAGTCTTTGCAAAGGCAAGTTCGAACCTATACGGATATGGCCCAAAAATATAAACGTAATTTTGGTAAGGCCGAACGGGAGCAAAGGAAAGCATTGTTTGACGAGGCTTACAGAATTCGTAAAGATGTGGATAGGATTCAGGATTTTATCGTGACGGATATTCTCGATCGCTCTCAGGTAATAACGGCGACGCTGGTAGGGGCAAATCAAGATGTCATCCGAAGTCGGTCATATGAGACAGTTGTTATTGATGAAGCCGGCCAGGCGCTGGAACCTGCTTGTTGGATTCCGATATTAAAGGCCGATAAATTGGTGTTGGCTGGGGATCATTGCCAGCTTTCGCCAACAGTGAAATCAAATAATGGTATGGACAATAAGCTTAGTAATACGCTTTTTGAGAAGCTTGTCAATCTTTATCCTCAAGCAGTTTCGTTGCTCGATACCCAATATCGGATGAATGAACAAATCATGAATTATCCTTCCTCAGCTCTATATGGAGGTCTGTTGAAGGCTGATCGTTCAGTAGCGCATTGGACAATAGCAAACGATACGGAACCGATCGTATATATTGATACAGCTGGGGCAGGTTTTGAGGAAACCGAAAGTGATGGTGCAATCTATAATCTTGGGGAGGCCAGTTTTCTGAAATCTCATTTAAAGACAGCCATCGCAACTTGGGTACGATCTTCTCCAATCGAACAATGGCCTAGTGTTGGGATAATAGCACCTTACCGGAAGCAAGTGTCCATATTAAAGGAAATGTTGGAGCAGGATGAGGAATTACGGCCGTATGCTGCTATTATTAAAGTACAAACCATAGATAGTTTCCAGGGGCAGGAGAAAGATATTATTTATATCAGTTTGACGCGAAGCAATACCGAACAACAGATTGGTTTTTTATCCGATGTGCGCCGGATGAATGTCGCCATGACAAGGGCTAAGAAAAAGTTGGTTGTCATTGGCGATAGTGCAACGATAGGGATTCACTCATTTTACCGGCACTTTATTGCTTATGCAGAAAGTCTCGGCCAATACCGGAGTGTTTGGGAATGGGATATTGCGGAGATGTAATAGAAAAGAGGGACTGTGGAAAAATTCTTTTCGCAGTCCCTCTCGATTTTTATAAAGAGGTGAAATTCATCCAGTCAGCCTTTTCGTCATAATTCATGAGCGGCTCTGCATTATTGTTATTAGATAGTTGACCCACCAACATATAAAGGTCCATACTAACGTGTTGACGTGTGATTTCAGTCATTTTATCATTAAAACCAGCGTTATTGATTTGTAAGACATATTGGAAGCAAACAACACGGGCAATTATTTTTCCTAAGGTGACCATCTCGCGCTGTTTAGGTTGAAGTGGGAAGTCGAAATTTAAAATGGAGGAGAAAAATGGGGCCGCAAGTTCGGTTGCAGGATTTATTTTCAGGAATGAAAGTAGATTGCTCTCCTTGCTTTTGCGCATCAGTTTAGCAATTGCCTCCGCAACCTGCGAATAAAGCATCTCGTTTGAACCTTCAAAAATTTGGAAAGGTCTGCTATCGACTAAGCCGCGTCCGGCAACATGATCCAGTCTATAGCCATTTGCCCCAGACAACTGTACGCAGATCTGTGCAGATTCATGCATAAGATCTGTTACCAGTGCCTTGACACTGTTGGCGTCTACACTGTGGCCAGAGAGATCATTCTGAATTGAACTGATCGAACTACTGTATGCACACATCGCCGAACATATCGTAAAAGCTGCTTGTAAACGGGACAATTGAAACTTCACAGCATCCAATTCATTTAAAGGAATTCCACTGACACGTCTTTCGGTACAATGTTTCATGGCCTCATCCAACATCCGTTTTATGAAACCCATACCCATGCCCGGAAATTGAAGCCTGCTTCGATGCAAGGTGTCCAACATGAGTTTTATACCAGTGCTCTCCGGGGTTAAACGGTAATCGACCGGTACTTTGATGTCTATTTTATTGATTCCGTAGGGAATGGCATATAGCCCAAGACTATTATACTTTTTCAGTACTTCAATTTTCTGCTCTTCGATGGAATTGTCGGTCACAAAGAAATCTATATCCCGTACAAGTTCACCATGCTCATTTTTCTTTCGAGCAGTAACCAGCCAAAAGTCTGCAGCACCTGTCAAGCCTTGCCAATGTTTTTCTCCCTTAATATGATATTTATCTCCCGCTTGTTGGTAGGAGGTACGCATATTGAGGGCATCGCTTCCGTAAGCTTGCTCTGTGATCATCAATCCGCCCATGGCTTTCTTCTCTAAAAATTGATGGAATACTTTTTCCTGAAGTAAAGTATTGCCATACTTGGCAAAAGGTTCCAAAAATAAAGCGATATTGATACCGAAGATCAGGGAAAGTGACAGAGACTCATAGGAGGCAGCGGCAAGCACCCCCAGACATTCCTTTACATGTAATCCACGGCCACCGTGATGTTCAGGAATAGCAACGGACAAAGGTCTCATTGCCATGATTTCGCTTAAAAACTGCGGGGGTAAACCACGTGTTAAACTCAGGTTATTATAGTCATATTCCGTATGGAATAAGCTTGACAATCGCTCTTTGAATTTTCCGATATATAAATCGAAATCTTCGATCTGTTTTTTTTGTCCTAAAACGTTAGACATCGCTAGATATTGATTAAATGATAAAACATTTGCAATAGTAGATGTATACGATATATCCCTTATTTAAGATAGCTGTGATTTACTCCTAACATCCCATCGCTATACAAAAATAATTCATATCGCTGTGATTGGTCTGTCCACTTTTGTATAAAATATAGGACAAATCGTGCATGTCTAAAAATGTTAGGTTGCCTTGTTTCGATAAGAAGTAGGGGAAATTCCTACAATTTTTTTGAATAAACGGGAGAAATAGGAGGGGTCAGAAAAATCCAGCTCATAACAGATATCGGCAATGCTTTTATTTGATTCAAACAGAAGAAATTGACTATGCATGATAAGTACTTCTAAGATCAGTTCTTTAGAGGATTTTTTGAATACTGAAAATACACAGCGATTCAGGTAATTGGTCGATACTGCGAGCTTATCTGCATAAAAAGCAATATGCTTTTGCTTTTTGAAGTTTTTGTGCACAAGCTGTTTAAACATCATTGCAATTTCCTGCCTTCGGTTGAGCGCCTGGTTTGAAGAAGATAGCTTAATAATCTTTAATAAAAGGGATTTTAGCAAACTTTCAAACAATTCTTTATAAGGCGACTCAGAAAGTAATTCGTTGTAAAGTAATTTGAAGAGTTCGTTAAGATCTGTGCTGTCTTGTGTAGATAGGTTTAGTAGAGGCGAAATATTAAAAATATTCAGGATCTCTTGTTCCCTAAATATGGAAGTCATGGCGTTGTCATTGATCAGTACACAATGTCCCTTTGCCGATTTGTCAACAGATTTGATCGTCGAAATATTGCCGTAATTGCTAATGAGAATCGCCGGTGCTTTTACGACATATTCTTTTGCTCCAATCTTGTGTTTAAAATAACCTTCTGTTATATGTACAAGGAGATTGTATCCCAAGAAAATGGGAGGAGTGGGGAATTTGATATAAGGGGCAATTTCACTGAGCTGGAATATTTTAACTGGAGACTGCTGGTACCTCAGGTGTTCCAGACTACCTGTCATAAACCGATCTACAAATTCACCTGCGTTTACCTGCTTTTCCATTGTTGTCCATTATGTTTTTGCAAAACATCAAATTCTCCTATTTTCTGATTAATATGACGCGTTGCAAACGGATTTTACGTAATATCAGTATAATATTTCAAAGTTAATGCGATAAAATAGCTTTGTCAATATAAAATGTATGATGATTTTTTAAAATAGGTACGATATGCTGCCATTATTACCAATAGCGGCACTCCATGATCGTTTTTATGCAAGGATAAAAAAACTAATCGGATTTTCTAACCATTTAAGACCTGGGCGATAGGTTATGATTGATAAAAAATGATTTTGGAAAACGAAGGTTTATCATTAGCTTTAATCTTTAGCAAAATCTGAATCGTTTGTTTCTCAACGACTTCTTTATTATAAACCGAGCGAGTATGAAAATTTTATCTGTTTTTTTATCATTATTTTTTTCTGTTGTTGCTGTTCGGGCGCAGGACCGGATCAATTACTGCAATGATTACATCCAAACGGGTGCAGAACGAACTGAGCAATATATACCTTACCTCAATGGAAAGCGTGTAGCTATTTTGGGTAATCCATCTACCGTGATCAAGAAAAAACATCTTGTGGATAGCCTACTTGCCAGGGGAATTAAAATCGTAAAAATATTTGGACCTGAACATGGATTTCGCGGAAATGCCAGCAACGGAACGAAAGTGGGGGATGAAATCGATCCGACAACTAAAATTCGGGTGATCTCACTTTATGGAAATAAAAAGAAGCCTTCGGCGAAAGATCTAAAAGATATTGATGTGTTTATCTTTGATGTGCAAGATATGGGGGTGAGGTTTTACACGAATATTAATACACTTCGGGACATCATGGAAGCCTGTGCCGAAAATGAGAAGGAACTCTTGATTTTAGATCGCCCCAATCCAAATGCGTATTTAGTTGATGGTCCTATACTGGATATGAAACATAAATCGGGTATTGGTCAGTTTCCGGTTCCGATTGCTCACGGGATGACAATCGCTGAGTTTGCCCAGATGATTAACGGCGAGGGCTGGATGGCAACGACAAAAAAATGTAAGCTAAAGATCATACCCGTAGCGGGATATAATCATCAAATGTTATACAAGCTTCCGGTTAATCCTTCTCCAAATTTAAATACCGAACAGAGTATTCTACTCTATCCAAGTACCTGTCTTTTTGAAGGAGTAAAGATAAATCATGGGAGGGGAACAGATTACCCCTTCACGGTTTTTGGAAGTCCGGTTTATAAAGGATTGTATAGTTTTTCGTTTACCCCCGTGAGTAAAAAAGGAATGAGTGAAACGCCACTCTTTATGAATGAAAAATGTTATGGTTTGGATTTACGGGAATATGATTTGCAGAAGCTGGTGGATAGTAAGAAAATAAATCTTTCCTGGATGCAAGAGCTTTATCAGAATTCTCCTGAAAAAGATAAATTCTTTGATCAGTCATTTTCCAAGCAGATTGGCAGTATAGAAAAATTGGTTGGTGTTGATTCCTTTCGACGACAGATTGCAGATGGGGTTTCGGAAGCGGAAATTCGAAAAAGCTGGGAACCGGGATTAGGACGTTACAAAGAAATGAGAAAGAAATATCTTATTTATCCCTAACCTATTTATCGGTACTGGAAGCTTTTGCGCGGAGTTGTAAATGTCCTTGCAAAAGTGATAAATGCCTATGCCGTAATTTATTGGGGAATTACTATTAACCCTGAAAAATAAATGATGTTTGATCAAAGATATTATTGCTTTTATGTTGTTTTCTTATGGGGGCTTATCGCAAATCTAAGCGTGGTCTCCGGGCAACAGCTAGCGCGAAGCGTGGACCGGCTTAACTATTTCGCTGCCGCTGAAATTCGTTCGCAGCCAGTGGAGAAATTGCCGTCTATTTGTGGACGAAAAAGGAAAATTAAAGACCGAGTTGCAACAGGAATATGGAGATGATATCAATAGGTTGTTTGCTGCCTATTTACAAATGGGCAGTATCTTTTCCACGATCTGGATAGAACACGGGACGCTTTATTTTGGGGCCGCAGACGGCGCTATTTATGCCGTTGAATAATCTCTGTATGGTCGTATTTTGGAGTTGATTTATTTTCTTAGAATTTTTTCCATTGATTTACCCTTTGCCAGTTCATCAATCAGTTTATCTAAATAACGAACTTTTTGAACAAGAGGATCTTCAATATTTTCGATACGATAGCCGCAAATAACACCAGTAATCTTTGTTGCATTGGTATTGAAATGGGGCGCTTGGTTGAAAAAATGTTCAAAGTCTGTTTTGTCGGCGATGAGCTGTTGTAAAGCCGGTATATCATAACCTGTTAGCCAAAATATAATTTCATCGACTTCTTCCTTTGTGCGGCCTTTTTTTTCCACCTTTTGTATATAATGTGGATACACACCGGCAAATGACATGCGATATATTCTAGTATTGTCCATTTTTCTTTTAATGATCGTTGATGTTTTTTGTTAATTTATCGTTTTTTGAGTATGGAACTTCTTTAAAATATAATTTTTCCTGTTCTTTTATCAAAAGTAATAGTTTTGTTGGGGCTTCCATAAAAAAGTGTTATGCGAAGTGTTGTATCCGTTTCTGAATTGAAAATGATATCTTTTGTGTTTCCTATTCTTGTCGCTGTCCCGTCATGATTTAATGCATTGTTGGTACAGCTAAAAACTCTTTTTTCAATAATTCCCTTTTTTTCAATTACTTCTAACCAGGGTGCGGATAAAACACTATACCCAACGATTTGGGCGCGATAATTTTCGCCTAAATCTTTCGTCATCTCCAAGCCGAAAGGAGACATGGACAATATCAAGGTATAAAAGGGTAGCATCATTGGCAGGATGCTACAAATTAACCCCAATATTAATCCGGACAACATAATCTTTGCCAGTATCTTTTTCCAGAAGATAACAATCACGAGTATACTCAGTCCTAGCCATGTCCAAAAAAGTAGGACGTCACTATAATAACCGATTAAACTTATCTTTTCCAGGTAGTAAGCGAGCATGTCTATACTCAGTAATAACGTAATGATAATATATAGTAGTTGTATTTTTCTTTTCATTATAGTGATTTGTCGTTTAAGCCACATCTTCTTGCGTAGATTTTGTTCATATCGCTCCTATGCTTGATTCTATTGTAACAGTAAATATAGTGAACGTGGGCGTAATATACTTATTTACTGTTAGATGTCTATCAGAAAGAATCTTTGACATTAATCGGTAAAGATGATGTAATAATTTTTAAATTATAGTCCTATCTTTATAGGATACAAAATTGTCGTGAAAAAATGAGTTTGAGGTACAAACGTAATACCATTCATATAAAAGAAGGGGAACAGCGACGCATTCAGGATTTTCGGGTGCTAATTGGGGGCTGCGGTATTGGTAGTTATATCGCTGAGTGTTTGTTGCGCATGGGATTTGAAAATATGACCATCATTGACGGCGATATTGTCGAACTGACAAATCTTAATCGCCAGAACTATGTGGAGGGTGATATTGGGGTAAATAAGGCCATTGCTTTAAAAGACCGATTGATGGCCATTCATCCAGGTGCAAAGATCAAGGCTTATCCCGAATTTCTTGATCCAAACAATTTGTATAACCTTGATTTGAACTGTGACGTGGCTATTAATGCCTTGGATTTTTCTTCAGATATTCCTTTTTTATTTGATGAATATATGGCACAGAAAAATATCGTTGTTGTTCATCCCTACAATTTGGGCTGGGCGGGTTTTTTAACTGTTATTACCCCCGAGAGCCGCAATTTGCGGTCTTTGGATAAAGAGCACCATGCATTTGAAATAAATGTGGGGAAATATATTGTCGATAGGCTACAGGAAAAAAATATTGATACGAATTGGCTCGAAGATTTTCTTTTGGAATATGGCAAAATCGCAATGGAATCTCCACCGCCACAGTTATCATTGGGTTTATATTTATTAGCCGGGATGGTTTGCCAGGTTGTGTTCAATATTGCTACGGATAAAGCGATAAGAGTTTTTCCTGAATCGTACTATTTATCTATGCGTGAGTAAAAGAAGCTAAATAAGTATTACCTTTTGTATTGAATCTACTTCTCTGTGAGGATCTAATCAACAAATCTATTTTAATAAAGCATTTCTGAATTTCAACTGCATGAACTGGACGCCCGAAAATTATTATTTTACCAAACTTAATAGTGCAGAACTGCCTGAACTTATTCATTTTTATTTGGTTACCGTCCAAGAACATTATAAACTCGATGAGTATTCCGAAGAGGATTATGATATCGATTACCAATCTTTGATAGGGGAGGATTCCGTCTTTTTTGATCGGTCCATTTATTATGTTCTGCGGAATAAGATAAATAATGCGATCCATGCTTCAATTCGGATTACCTATTGGGATAAGGAAACTTGTTTGCCTATTCAGAAGTTATTCGATATTAAGACCGAAGACCTGTTGATACCCAACGTTGACAATTTTTGGCATATTGGACGCTTTGTAATTTCTGGGAAAATTATTGGAAATCGGATTAATATTCTTAAAAAAATGCTTTTCGATGCTTTTTATGGTCCTTATAGTTTAGGCAGCGGCTTAATAATTGCGGAATGTGACCGGAAGGTGGTGAACACGTTGCGTAAGCTGGAAATTGAATCTTATCAATTGGGAGATGCTATTATTTACTTTTATTCCGAAACATTGCCTATATATATTAAATCCCAATGGCTGGAAACCTTTATCAAAAAAAATAAACTTTCACATTCCGGTGCCGAAAATGATAAGGACATTCAAAAATTTATAACGATGTCAAAAGATATGTTGTTCGATTCCAAAAACAATTAGTACTGAAAGAACTATTAAAAGAGAGACAACTCGATAGCTAAAGCGGTAGCTTCCGTTATACTCTTTACTTTTAGTTTTGAAAATATCTGTTTTTTATGAAATTTAACGGTATCAATAGATACATAGAGCCTGTCTGCAATCTGATCCATTGTAAGACCCTGCGCTGAAAAAAGTAGTATATTCTTTTCTCGCGGTTTTAATTTTACACGCGGCGTTTCCACCCAGATATCTTTGACCAGATCATATTCAAATTGTCTTCCATCTTCATCAGATTTAAATCTGATGTTACCTGCATTTGCATGCGAAGACATAGAAACTAAACAAAGCGCAATCCAAGGGTTTGAATGGTTGTCCAGCAACAGCGGTTTCAATTTATGGTTAACAAGTAAAGGTTTGCTGCCGGGCTGCTTCAGATGAAAGTCGTATGATATGGAATACTTTAAACGATCATCAGCGCCTAATTTACCATAGAAATCAAAACCAACATCATTTATTTTCTTTAATAAATGAAGATCACCTTCTGGAACATTAGTTACATAGTGGTTATATCCTTCTTTCATTACTTCTGCAGGGGAACTTCCGCATAAAAAAATGGGATTGTCGGAAACAAATAAAAAACTTTTCTTTGAATAATCTATAAGATAGATGCTTTGATAGGTTAGTCGGCTTAGGGATCTTGCGAAATTAATAAATGCGTTTACGATCTCATAATCATCTTTGCTAAAGTTGTCTTTAACATGTATCGGCTTAAAAAAATCTTCAATTTTTATTTTCATAGTTTAAATCACAAAGATGATCTATTGTCACTTCGAAATTTCCAATTAGACTAATGTTATTCTCGCAAATGCAAGAATAAGCTTTCAGCCCAAAGTAATTAACAAAAAACAGGCTTTTCTGACCTTAGTCTATCTAGTACTTTGGCCAAAAGAGTATTTAATTTTTCTTATTAAACCCTTCTAACATAGTGGAGTAATATTCTACACAAATGGGTAGAATATTACTCACCATGATAAAATGTTGTATTTTACTTTGTACCTTTAATATCTTCAAAGCAATTAATATGATATAAATATACTCTATTGGATTCAAATACCCAATGGTTAGCTTTGCTTTTAATGGAAATTTTTAATGCGATACCAAATCGTAGCGAAATTATCTCCAAATTGTTTCAATCCTACTCTCCTTCTTAACATGCTAAATGATCATTATAATTTACGTCGTGGACCTTAGTAGGTATGTAAATACTTGATTTATCCCTTTTAAATAGCTTATCTATATGTATGTACATTTATTTTTTTTGTTTGATATTTATTATTATTTATGGTAATATTGTGTGCTAGATCTATTATTTTAGGGGTTTATTTTGTTTTTCAACAACTTTATTGTTGTTTTTTTATGTATGTACAATATTGTTTTTGAGGATGATTTTCTGTATTGATGGGTGTTTTTTGTTTTTCATCTTCATTCTGATACAAACAATAAATGGAAACAAATAACTGTCTGAACAAAAAGACTCGCATATTTTTTATTCTAAAATCCATCAATTATGAAAAAGCATTTTCCCACTACCATTCTCACAGGCTTGTTGTTGATCTCAGGACGATTTGTTTCGGGGCAGGAGAATACTGTTTGGCAACTGGGCAATCCAGATGGCTCTAGTAAGGAATTCGCCTTGGCTCCGCACGATTACAAGGGATTTCTTGAACATGATTTTGGTTATGAGGACAAATACTTTATTGTTGGCGAGTCTTCGTTATCCCGGGATCTTCCATATGTATTGCCCGGACCTGCCAATGAATGGGGTGGGACAGGTGGAACTTCTGGTCTAAGAACCCACTTTTTGAATTTATACAGTGTCTTAGGTGGTCATATTGAAAATGGGAAATGGGTGCTGGAAGTAAAATTAGCAAATAACGACCCCAAAAATAAACCAACCTTACAAATCGCAATCAATGGTAAACCTTATAATTACGAACTGAAGAATGGGGACGGCCCTGCTGATCCGGCAGGTACAGGTTCAAAGCCCGGAGCCTCTACGATNNACGTTACCTGAACATCTTATTTCCGAAGGATTTAACCAGGTTACACTGACCGTAATAAAGGGGGGATGGGTCGAGTTTGATTCCTTTAAATTATTGGGGCCTGATCAAGCGAAATTGTTGACAGATTACACTTCAATAGTCAAAGCAGTACGCCAGTCGGATTTTGAGCTAAAAAATGGGAACGAACGCATCCAGTATATGCTCGTTGATCTATTGAAATTGAAAGATCAGGAGCGCATAAAAGTATTGTTGGATGGAAAGAAAATTTATGATGGAACCCATGAGAAGGGATTGTCGCGACTTGAAATCCCAATGCCTTATACATCGAAAGAGATCCGAAGCAAATATGCGATATATGTCAACGATAAATTGATCAGCTCATCTTCCATACAACGTTCACCCAAAAGATTAGGCGGAGTTTCGGATTACGTCAATACCATGATAGGGGCGGCACATTCGAGATGGATGCTGGCACCGGGGCCATGGATGCCATTCGGAATGGTGAAGATCAGTCCGGATAATCAGAATATTGGTTGGCAAGCGGGGTATGAACCTTCAATAGAATCCATTGGTACATTTAGTCATATACACGAATGGACAATGGCTGGACTGGGGACATTTCCGACAGCAGGCCAATTGAGAACGAATGTGGGGGATCAATATTCTGTGAATTCAGGCTATCGTTCTGCAATAGATAAAACAAGTGAGCAGGCGCCATTAGGCTTTTATTCTGTCCATCTTCTCGATCAGGATATTGATGCAAAACTAACTGCGGGCACACGATCCAGTTTTCAAAAATATACTTATCATAAGTCGGATACCGGACGTGTAATGATTGATCTTAAAGTGAACGGCGAATATGATTATAAAATCAAAGATCTTTCCCTTAAAAAAGTTTCTGACTATAAGGTTATTGGCTACAGTAGCCAGTTGTCCGAAAATGTCTGGTCTACGGATGCAAAGCAAGATTATGTTGTCTATTTCGTAATGGAGTTTGATAAACCAATTATCAATTTTGGAACTTGGCATGACGGTAAAATAACCGCTAAGTCTGATCTAGTTGCTGACAGTGCTCAATTTGCGGGTATGTATGTTGAATTTGATGTCCGCAAAGATAACGAGGTACAATTGCGGACCGGAATTTCCTATGTCAGTGTAGCGAATGCTGCTGAAAATCTGAAAACAGAACTTTCTGATCCGTTTGGTTGGTCTTTTGAACGCGTGGTCGCCAATCAACATCGGGTGTGGAATGATTTATTGGGGCGCCTGGAGATAAAGAGCAATGACTATTTGGAAAAAGAGAAGTTTTACACAAATATGTATCGAACCTTGGCTAGTCGCAATACATTTAGCGACGTCAATGGCCAATGGCGGTCTTCTGACGAGGCAATCAGAACGATGACACATCCGGGAGATCTGGCCTTGGGCTGTGATGCTTTTTGGAATACATTCTGGAACTTAAATCAGTTTTGGAACCTGGTTACTCCAGAATGGTCGAATAAATGGGTGCGATCACAGTTGGCTATGTATGATGCCAATGGTTGGCTGGCAAAAGGACCTGCTGGGATGGAATATATTCCAGTGATGGTTGCTGAACATGAGATTCCTTTAATCGTGGGGGCATACCAGATGGGAATACGGGATTATGACGTTACCAAGGCATTTGAAGCGGTTAAGAAAATGCAGACAACGAGTCCGCTAAAATTTGAAGGAGGTTTTGCTGGTAATCGGGATTTAGATATCTATTTGAAGTATAAATATGTTCCTTATGACTTGGGGCGTTTCTCGAATTCGATGGAATATAGTTTTGACGATTGGACAGTTGGCCAATTCGCGAAATCATTGGGAAAAGAAAAGGAGTATAGCTATTTTAATGATCGGGGAAGCTGGTGGAAGAATGCAATAGACGTCAAAAGCGGCTACGCGAGGATGAAAGATGCTCAGGGAGAATGGTATCAGGATTTTGATCCCTTTAAATCCGGGGCCAATCATCATTATGTTGAAGGCAATGCCTGGCAATTGACGTTCTTTGTACCTCAGGATATTTCCGCGTTGGCAAAAATGATCGGAGAGGATGTTTTTCTAAAACGTTTGGAATGGGGATTTGGAGAGAGTGAAAAATGGCGCTATAATGGACCAAATGATCAGTATTGGGATTATCCGGTTGTCCAGGGAAATCAGCAGTCCATGCATTTTGCTTATATTTTTAACTGGTTGAACAAGCCATGGCTTACACAAAAATGGAGCCGGTCTATCGGCGAACGCTATTACGGACAGGGTATTTCTAATGCCTATTTAGGAGATGAGGACCAAGGGCAGATGAGCGCCTGGTATATCATGAATGCCATAGGACTATTTCAGTTGGACGGAGGGACACGAACAAAACCGATTTACGAAATTGGTAGCCCATCTTTTGAAGAAATTAAAATTAAGCTGGGACGACAATTTGGCCGAGGGGAGCAATTCATCATTAAAGCTAAAAATGCAAGCAAAAAGAATATGTATATCCAGCAAGCGACTTTGAACGGGAAGCCCCTGCACACATTCTATTTTGACGCCGAGGAACTGTTGAAAGGCGGCGAATTAGTTTTAGAAATGGGAGATAAACCAAATATGCAATGGGGATTGTCGCATTAGTAATACTATGTCTTTTGTCGAAAGACTATGCTAACCTTATTGTTTACTTTTTCAAAAAGCCGAAATTTTTGTTAAAGTTTGGTTAAACAGGGCTGCGGAAGATAACAATATCTGAGGAGTGGCGTTATAAGTGTAGTTTTCATAATTTAGGTTAATAATTGGTTAGTTAGTAAAAATCCTGAAGTTCCCAGCTTCAGGATTTTTTTTGTGGAGGTGCTTTTCGCTGTTGAGCTAATGCTGCCCGGACCATTCCATTGGAATACGCTGACTTTACTTTGTAAGGGTCGACTTCTCGAATTCAATGCTATTTTTAGTTCTGCTAAAACCTATTAATATTGTAAAATGATAGATATATGTGCCGTGGATATTTGTAAATCTTTGGTATTATCTGTAGTATTGTGACTACACTTAAAAATGAGCAACTACTGTTCCCTATTTATGGACAGGTCGTTTGCCTTTATCAAGATATGATCAAATTTATCCGTTATTTCCTTTTGGGATTATTTGTTTGGGAGAATGCGTCTGCGCAAAAACTACCGACAGACTATGTCAATCCTTTTATCGGTACCAGTAATTATGGTACTACCAATCCGGGGGCTCAAGTACCTCATGGTTTAATGAATGTATCCCCCTTTAATGTAATGGGATCATCACTTAATGCCTTCGATAAAGATGCACACTGGTGGTCTACACCTTACGAACATAGCAATAGCTATTTTACAGGCTTTTCGCATGTTAATCTAAGCGGCGTAGGTTGTCCTGATATGGGAAGCTTGCTATTGATGCCAACGGCCGGAAAATTAGAAGTTGACTACCATCAATATGGAAGTACTTATACACAGGAAGAGGCCCATCCGGGCTATTATAGTAACGTGTTAAAAAAATACGGTATCAAAACGGAGGCATCCGCAACCGTCCGTGTGGGAGTATCTAAATTTACTTTTCCTAAAGGACAGGCTAATATTCTGCTTAATTTAGGTGAAGGACTGACGAATGAGACAGGTGCCACAATTCGTTATGTCAGTGATACGGAACTTGAAGGTTCGAAATTATTAGGTTCGTTCTGTTATACCAATAATCAGGCTGTGTATCCGATTTTCTTTGTGATGCGAGTAAATAAAAAGCCCACTAAGAAAGGTTACTGGAAATTTCAGCGTGCTGGTGAAAAATGGGAGAATGATTGGAACAAAGATGCGGGTAAGTATAAGATTTTTACCGATTATTCGGATCAATTGTCTGGAGATGATCTGGGCGCGTTTCTGAGTTTCGATGTTCAGGAAAATGAAAGCGTAGAGGTTCAACTGGCTGTATCCTTTGTGAGTGTCGAGAACGCTCGAAAAAACCTGCAGGCCGAGCAGCCAAGTTTTGGGTTTGAACAAACCAGAAAGGAAGCATCATCCCTATGGAACGGCGAGCTATCGAGAATTGAGGTAGAAGGAGGTACCGAAGATCAAAAGACGGTATTTTATACGGCCATGTATCACGCGATGATCCATCCAAATATCCTACAGGATGTCAATGGTGAATACCCTGCTATGGAAAATAGGAGGACACTCGTTGCGGATCACAACCGTTATACAGTATTCTCCCTATGGGATACCTATAGAAATGTACAGCCTCTTATGTCTTTGGTCTATCCGGATAAACAGGTGGGCATGATTCGTTCCATGATTGATATTTATAAAGAAAATGGATGGATGCCTAAATGGGAACTTTATAGCCGTGAAAGCTATACAATGGACGGTGATCCAGCGGTTCCTGTCATCGTGGATGCCTGGATGAAAGGCATTCGGGATTATGATATCGATACCGCTTATGAAGCATTTCTGAAGTCAGCGACCACAATCGATTCGACTAATCGAATTCGTCCCGACAATGCCGATTATGTAAAATATGGTTATGTTCCTCTTCGCGATTCTTTCGATAATTCAGTTTCTCACGCGATTGAGTATTATATGGCTGATTGGAACTTAGCGCAGCTGGCCAACTCACTGGGGAAAACTAAAGACGCACAAACTTTTGGCAAGAGAGCGCAAGGATACAAACATTACTATTCGCCGGAATATGGTACATTCCGCCCTATTCTTCCAAATGGATCATTTTTGACCCCTTTCAATCCATTGATGGGCGCTAATTTCGAACCTAATCATGGATTCCATGAAGGGAATGCCTGGAATTATAGCTTTGCAATACCATTTGATATTCCCGGTTTAGTTCAATTGATGGGTGGTAAGAAGAAATTTGTAGACAGATTGCAGGCAACCTTTGACAAGGGGTATTTCGATGTCACAAACGAACCAGATATGCTCTATCCGCATGTTTTTTCGGAAATAAAAGGTGAAGAATGGCGCACACAAAAGTTGGTGAAGCAAATTCTGGACAAACATTTTACGAATAGTCCCGGAGGGATTCCCGGTAATGATGACACAGGCACAATGTCTACCTGGGCATTAATGAACATGATGGGAATTTACCCTTTTTGTCCCGGTAGACCAGATTATACGATTGTGAGTCCTGTATTTGACAAAGTCACTATTCAACTTGATAAAAAATATTATCCTAAGTCTGATAAGGTAACCATCAGACGCGAAAAACAAGGCGATGGAGAATATATCAAAAAAATTGTGGTTGATGGAAAGTTATTAGCAGGCTTTAAGATAAGCCATGAGGTTTTGGTCAACAGCAAAGATATCCTGATTGTTACCGGAAACAGATAACACATAAAGATTAAAGAAGCTATCTACACTATGAAATATATGAAATACCTGGCATGCGCAGGGTTATTGGGTATCCTGAGCTGCGCTTCACAGAAAGATTCAGCAGAAGGTTCTTATGCAAAATCTGTCAATCCATTTATAGGGACAGATTTTACTGGAAACACCTACCCCGGAGCACAATCCCCCTTTGGTATGGTACAATTGAGTCCAGATAATGGATTACCCGGTTGGGATCGTATTTCGGGGTATTTTTATCCCGATAGTACCATTTCTGGCTTTAGTCATACCCATTTAAGTGGGACAGGTGCCGGGGATCTGTACGATATATCGTTTATGCCCGTTACATTGCCTTATCATGAAGCAGCAGCACCTTTGGGTATCCATTCCAAGTTTTCGCATCACAACGAACAGGCATATGCGGGCTACTATAAAGTCAAGCTGACAGACTACAATATTGATGTAGAGCTAACAGCAACTCCACGTTGTGGTATCCAACGCTATACATTTCCTGAGGCACAATCCGCTATTTTTTTGGATCTAAAAAAAGCCATGAACTGGGATGCGACAACAGATTCATACATCGAGGTGGTCGATTCGGTCACTGTACGGGGCTATCGATTTTCTGAAGGCTGGGCGAGAGGGCAACGTGTTTATTTTGAAACCCGATTTTCAAAGCCATTCCACGCAGTTCATATAGACAGTTCAGCAATAGAGTCAAGTGTTGACACCATAACAAAAACGAGCAGGCGTATCGGTACGGCTTTCAAGGCACGTTTTGATTTTAAAACAACTGCTGGTGAGCAGATAACGCTCAGTACAGCCCTTTCGGGAGTAAGTATGGATGGGGCTTCTAAAAACCTGAAAGCTGAGGTGGTAAAGGATGACTTTGATTATTATCTCAAGCAAGCTGAAGATAACTGGAATGAGGAGCTAGGGAAAATTCGTGTCCAAACGAGTGATAAAGATGAAAAAACAAAATTTTATACAGCATTGTACCATTCGATGTTGGCTCCTACCATATTTGGAGATGTGGACGGAGCTTATTTCGGTGCTGACCGAAAAATACATCAAGCAGAGGGCTGGACGAATTACAGTACTTTTTCGCTTTGGGATACCTACCGTGCTTCACATCCCTTGTTTACCTATCTTGATCCAAATCGTGTAAATGATATGGTTAAATCATTTATAGCATTTTATGAACAGCATGGTCGCCTGCCGGTATGGAATATTTATGGTAGTGAAACTGATATGATGATTGGCAATCATGCAATCCCTGTTATTGTAGATGCCTATCTGAAAGGAATAGGTAATTTTGATGTTGAAAAGGCATTGGAAGCCTGTGTCGCAACAGCGAATATCGATAATTACAGAGGTATTGGAATTTATAAAAAGTTAGGTTACGTTCCCTATGACGTTGTTGATAAATATAATGCCGAGAACTGGTCTTTGTCACGTACGCTCGAATACGCTTTTGATGATCATTGTATTGCTGTTATGGCACACAAGATTGGAAACAAAGAGGTGGCCGCTACGTTCTCTAAAAGGGCAAAAAATTATAAAAATGTTTATAATCCGGCGACATCATTTATGCAACCCCGTAACAGCCAGGGTGCTTTTGTTAGTCCATTTGATCCGGAGGATTACAGTGCTCATATCTGCGAAAGCAACGCTTGGCAGTACTTTTGGTCTGTTCAACACGACATCCCGGGGTTGATCAATCTCGTCGGCGGAAAAGAACGCTTTGGACAGAAATTAGATAGTATGTTTACCTTCCACCCGTCAGATACTAGTAAACTGCCTATTTTCAGTACGGGTATGATCGGACAATATGCGCATGGAAATGAACCAAGTCATCACGCAATATACCTATTTAACGCAATTGAACAACCCTGGAAGACGCAGCAATATGCTGCTGAAGTGATGCATAAACTCTATCTAAACAACCCGTCGGGACTAAGCGGAAACGACGACTGTGGACAAATGTCTGCTTGGTATGTATTCAGTGCACTGGGTTTTTACCCTGTTGATCCGGTAAGTGGGAAGTATGAAATCGGTACACCATTGTTTGAGCATAGTGAATTTAAACTTGCGAATGGGAAGAAGTTTACTGTGAAAGCAAATCATGTAAATAAGACCAATATTTATATTCAGTCGGTTACCTTGGATGGAAAACCCCTCGAGACAAGTTATATCACGCATGAGCAGATCATGTCCGGAGCTACCCTTGTTTTCCAAATGGGAAGTAAACCCGGTCCCGTTTGGTATAAAAAATAGCTGACAGCAATTATTTGTTTTTGCCTACAAAATCTCCAATAAGCGTGAACTTATTGGAGATTTTTTTACGAATAGAATACTATTCAAGATTTTTATAAAAATAGGTTGTACTACAAGGGGTGCCATCGGGGAAAAGTGCGTAATTTGGTATATCTCCTACAACTTTCCATCCACATTTAAGGTATAGGGCATGAGCTGGGCTATTTGTTACAGTATCCAATACCAATAGCGATTTTTTCATTTTGCATGCGATTAACTCAAGGTGTTGCAACAGACTTTCAGCGATGCCGAGGCGTCGAAAAGATGAGTGTACCAACATCTTTGCAACATCGGCCCGGTGAGGCTGATTTTGAGGGAGATCTATCTGTAATTGTACAGTGCCTATAATCTTGTCCGATAAGGTGTCTTTTGCAATAAGTAGTACTATTTTTTTCTGTTGTACCTTTGCCAGCACTTCGTTCCAGAACTCAAAAGCTCTTTCTTTATTTATATCTTGCATAAAACCGACTGATGCTCCTCCCCGGACAATATTTAATGTTAATTCTACAAAGTCCGAAACTACGGTGTTATTCGTTTCCTTTAGTTCTTCGATGAGGATATTCCTCCTATTAGAAATATGCATTTTTTTTTCTTTAGTACGTATGAAATAGTTGTTCATTAATTGAGAAATAGAATTACGGCTTCATTTTGCATGTATGCCATCTGATAAAATGCTTTTAAATCTTCGAAGTATTGAAGCAGATAATCTAATGCATTTTCATCATCCCAGATATCGGGGTAAATATCTTTTTCCAGCATGGTAGCCGCGTCAAAACGCTGAGATAACTCTTCCATGGATATATCTTGTAGTGCTAAACTGATCTGTCGTGTCTGTTCAATATTGGTATAGGTAGCTGGGCCGTAACCCATATCCTGGTTGCGGTCGATGTCATTAGGGCCAACTAATATCCATGATAAAGGCGGGGATGCCTGATCATAGGTGCCAATTGATTCTCCTGTCAATAGAAAGAAAATACCTTCCCAGGCTTTATCAATATCTATCAAATTGTCCAAATGGATGGTTTCTTTACTATATACCATATCGCTTAAGGCACTGCTATCAGCGAGAAAGCTATTTAATGTCTCCAAATTGACCCGGAGAAAATTCTGTATCATACTCATGACCTCTCATTTTGTTTGACTGCATTATGATTTCAGTTTTACAACCTATGTTGTACCACTAGTTCTATTATGAAAATGAAATGTATAATTATTACTTGTCGCTTCTTGTAAACGCAAAATAGATTACATATAGCCAGCCCAAGATACCGTGGATAAGAGCCCAGAGGATAGATTTGTTGCGATCCCACGAAGTAACCACGGCAATTACAGAACCAAGTCCAATTCCGGATTGTGTAATTGTCTGGGTCGTAGAACGGTCAATTTCTTGTCCGAAAACCACGTTAGACATTACGATGAGCATGATCAATAAAGCTAATCGTTTCATATTGTTTTATTATTAGTCCTTCTCAATTTGATTCATTATTGATTTCCTTAAGACCACTAAAATCAAGGAACTTCTGATTTGGTCATATTCTTTTTCTAAGTTCTGTATTTCTTTTGTAAGAAACAAGTCAACGCACTTGACCTATGTCGCTGGATTTTCTTTTTTTTACTGTTTCTGCTTATTGTATTTCACTAAAAATAAGTTTCATATATTATTAATTGTAGGTTTTTATTTGATTGAGCGGGAAGAGCGGGCAAATTGACAACGAATCTTAAAAGATCGGCAACGAATATTAATTACCAGGGATAATGGCAATTGAAAATACGTTATTTGTTGAAAAATCAAGAAATGAGAATTATTATTTTGACCTTAATCATCAGTATATTCGCGTTGACATCCTGCGGCGGTAATTTGGAATTCGGCTATAACGAGAAGATAGCTGGCCTTTTTCATGGCTGTAAAGAGAAGTTAGATGAGAGTTATAACAAACTGTTGGAAGGTAACTATGATGTGGACAAGGCTGACGAATTATCATACGAAATGAAACTAAAGGAAGCGCAGGCACTGAGCAGTTATGTCAAAGGCATAAGAAGTGAAGTGAATGAACTAAAACCCAGTGAAGCTGCAAAGAACTTTCATTTGACCACAATCGCTTATATGACAAGAATTGCGGATGGTTATGGAACATTGTTGATCAAATATGTAGACGAACAGAAAAAAGGGGCAAGACAAGCCTTATTAAGGGATATCACAGACGAAAAAGATAAGATAGCCGCTTTGGCGGATACTTGTTTGCAGAAACAGGTGGAGTTTTTAAACAGGGCGAGGATAAAGGTAAATGCTGTGCAGTAACACGATTAATTTCTAATAAATGGGAACATCTTTAATCAATCACAGATTTTATTTAATTGGAGTATTACTCTCACTTGTTGTATCCTGTAAAAGCAAAGCTATAAAGCAGAAGGCCAGCTTTCTCCATCAACAGGAAATTGCACGACCAGACTGGTTAGCTGAAAAGTATTCACAGGTGACAATGATTGATGATGACCATGTGGCTGTATTAAATGGGAATTACCTCGTGGACATGCCTTTGCAGTTTAATACAGATTCAAGCTATGTATTTTATTTGAACGCAAAAATTCCGGTAGAACTCTTTAAGGAATCATTGGGATTTTACCCCGAATTAAAGCAGTTTATTCTTATTGTCCCCGACTGGAAATTCTATGCTGAGGTCAGTAAAACGACGTCAAAGGAGGGGATGTGCGTGGAGCTAGAAACGACCAATTTTTACTACTATATCAGACGTGAAGAGGATAATGTAAAAGTTGATAGTACTCGACTTGGAGTGCTGGAAAATCCAGCACTTGATTTTGACAAATCTGTGGTGCCTGACGATATGCTAACCGTGTACCGAAAGGAAAGCTATGGTTCTGTCTGTTGCCCCCGTGATCCAATGTGGGATATCGCTGATCAGGATAGTTGCTTTGTCCGTGGCTTTGAAGAAAGAAATAAATTCAAGGTAACTATGGGGAGATATATTCAAATGCAAGGGAAAGAAGGCGAAAATAGTATATATTATACATTGCCGGGCTTGACACCACTGCAGCGATTGCAATTTCTGCTTGAGAAGCGTGTGCAATGGAGGTTAAATAGGGAGGACAAGAAAATGCCGCTTTCGCCTCAATTGTTTACACCTCAATTGCATCAAATGATAACAACGGGGTTTAACAAGTTTGAAGAAATGCCTTGACAGATGAGACATAGTTCTGAGCCGAAGACTTCTGCTTTTTAATTGTAAACAGTTGAGGAAATAGCACTTTATGAATTAAAATAATTAGGTTATAAATAGGGTAGATAACGGTTAGTCCGATAGCTGTATTTCAAATGTTTTGTCCCAATTTTTTCCTGTTACAAAAAAGGTGTTTGATTTTTTATTGTAGGCAATTCCGTTCAGTACATCAAGATCGACGTGTTGTGTCACATTCTCTCGTAATTTAGACAGGTCCACTAAACCTTCTATGGCCCCTGTTTTCGGATTGATAATTCCCATGACGTCTTCCATAAAGAAATTAGCATAAATTTTCCCTTTTACCCATTCCATTTCGTTGATCTGATTGACGATTTTCTCATTTGTAGCAACACGGATATAATCAATTTTAGAAAAATTATTGGGATTTAATACATAGATGTTTTCTGAACCGTCGGACATATACAAATTTTTGCCGTCTGAGGTCAGTCCCCATCCTTCCATATTTTGGAAGTATGGTAGTGTTTTAATTGTCTTTAATGTTGCCATATCATAGACATAGGCGAGGTTGTTTTTGTAAGTCAATTGATATAATTTGCCATTTAATATGGTCGCACCCTCGCCAAATATTGAGTCGGCTAATTCGACCTTTTTGATCAGTTCTCCTGTCTTTGGATTCACAATACGGATACTTGACTTCCCTTTACTTCCACTTACCCCAACACCATTGCCAGTGCTTTCCATTAGGTTATCTCCGAAAAATTCTAGGCCTTGTGTAAATGCCTTGATGTCGTGCGGGTAGGTGTTTACAATACGATACGTTAAAATTTGAGGTGGGTTTGGAGGTAAAAAGTCTATGTTTACGGTGTTTTCTTCGGATTCTCCGTTGCTAAATACTATCGCTTTAATAATTTGTTTGCCAAATTTCTCTTGCGATAATCTATAGGTTATCCTCGTGTTTTCTAAAACTTTAGCAATTGGCTTATCATTGATATAATAGTGGATGGAATCAACTTTTAAATTAGGCGTCCTTGTAATCCGAAACGATAATTCTTCATTTGTTGTATAATCTTGTTTGATCCCTTCGAAACTAAAGTTCGGGTTATTTTTTGGTAAGGTATCTAAAGAAGGTGATGTCTTTTTTTTACCGTTTTCTCCGCATCCTATAAAAAGAGATGCTACTGTTAGCAAAAATAAGGAGGGAATCGTTTTCATTTTTAAAAAGCTTTAGAATAGTAAGATTTGTTTTATACCTGAGGTAAGATAAATATAATTTCAAAAGAAACCTAAATCATGGTCGGGGAAATATTAGGTATTGAATGAGTTGATTTTCTGCTTGAAGAAGTTTCTTTCTGTTATATTCCTCTTTGATTAAATCCAGGACGTTGTTTTAGCGATACAAAAAAAATGAGATTCTACTTTGGAATCAATATTCTTTATGTTTAAATTTTTCCAAAGTTTAATAAAATACGCTGTACGGTTTCTTCGGCCAAATAAGAGGACCTGGTTTTATTGAATGTATATTGGTATACTTTGGTGCTCCATTGATCAAAGTATGCTCAAATTTTTGAATATTTGGCGAATAATTGATTCCCATAGTGTAGACTTGGCATCTCTAAATATAGCGAAACTAAATGATTTAATTTGGATAGCGTTTTTTATCCGTCAAAACGTTAGTATGATGAGACTTGTTTCTAAAGAAACCTATAGTGGACTGTTTGAACTATTGTCCTGGTTTTGATTGTTATTGCGTTATGGATATCCGATATTTTTCAGGCACAAGTGGAATTCTGTTGCCGTATAAGAACAAGAGCTATTATCCGAATGATTTAAAGGATAAGAGCAGACTTGCTGTATACAGTCTATTGTTCAATTCTTTAGAGGTTAACAGCTCATTTTACAAGATACCCCGCAGTGAAACTGTTGGACGATGGTCTCTAGAAACGAATGATAACTTTCGTTTTACTTTTAAGCTTTGGAAGGGAATTACGCATCAAAAGAATTTAATGTTTGAACATAATGATGTTGTTAAATTTTTGGATGTCATTAGCGCTGTGGATAAAAAGAAGGGATGTTTGTTGATACAATTTCCTCCATCAACCACATTCTCTTCGCTAAGTCATTTAGATAAACTTTTAAGATGTATTGCAACGAATAGGCTAAGTTTAGGCTGGCATGTATGTGTTGAATTTCGGCATCAGTCTTGGTATTGCCAGCAAACAATGGCACTATTAAATTCTTATGGTATGAATCTGGTGCTACACGATAAAGATGCTAAGGGAATAGCCATACAGTACATTGGTAGTGATATGGTCTATATGCGTTTTCATGGACCCGAAGGTAATTATAAAGGAAGCTATGAAGATGACGTATTACATGAATATGGTGGTTATATCAAGGAATGGTTAGCTGAAGGAAAAGAAGTTTATGTATATTTTAACAATACTATCGGTGCCGCTATCGCTAATCTCAGAACATTAGAAGATTATATTAAACAATGATAATTTAGGAATGGTTTAAAATATACTCCCACGGATATATTCCTTTCCCATATAGCCATCCCAGCTTTCATGGTCACGCATAATGTGATGATAGACTGCCGCTAAAGCCTGTGCTTTGGTAAATAACGGGATACCTTTACGAATACAGTCATAATCTCCATAAATTCCATCAGAGTCATTCCATTGAAGCCACTCGAGTAATTCCTGCCGTTTCATGAGTGAAAGTCTGTCGAAAAGAGTTTTATCTTTTAAATCCAGTAGCTGATAACGCCAATCTTTTCGCTGTGATTCCATTGCCAGGATTTTTGGCAGTTGATAACCGATAATCTGTTTGATGAAAGATTCCATAAATTCAGCATTTAGTTGTTAAACATAAGTTGTATTGAGCCATTCGAAAAATTATTATATAGCTTTTTCGTATGATTTCGTAAGATCTCTCTATAAGTATATTCGACAGCCTTTGATTTGCAAAGTGGTTTTACGCCATTGTCCATGCATTTACGATCTGTGTAATTACCCTTTGGATTGTACCATTGCAACCAGTCAATAAGGACCTCCCGATCCATCACTTCAAGTCGTTGGCGTAAACCATTTATTTCGCTGTCTTTAAGCCGTTCTCGCCAGTCGGACCATATTGATCGTGATATGAATTCTCGGTTTGCTTTGAATTTATTTTCCATTGTGTTACTTATAAATTATTTTTTGTTTGACTTTATTTAAACGATCAGCTTGCTTATGATCGCATTCCCCAATTTACTTTTCATAAATAATGCAATTCGTTGTAATAATTCCGGGCTGACTTCAGGAACTTTTTCCAGATCCCGAATAAACCATTTTTGGATTACAGGATAATGTTTAATAACTGGGTCAAATTTTACTACTTCGGCTCTGGATGATTTCCCTTTAGGATCATAGTATGACCAAAGTACAATAAAGATAGTATCAGGATCCTCATCGGGATAGGGGGTATGGAAGCGAACAATATCGCCAACATGCAATTCCTTATTGTCATATCTTTTTGCCTGTTCCATAAAGACGTTGTCTAAAATTGATAGTCAAATATACTAAAAATATTAGTTTTAAAAAATTTTATTTATTTTTTTTTGCTAAGTATATTAATGGTGTTCAAAGGAGCTGATTAGCATTTTTTTTATGCTAATATGTCAATGTGTTTTTATTTGCCTGCTTGAGCGATCGTGTTAAAAATAGTTGCAGCGCTGATCTATCGCGTAGATGGTTTCTCTCTTAGGGAAACCATCTACGCGATAGATATTAAAAGGCGGAGTACAGAGGTTATTCTGCATTAATACAAAAGAGAAGGTTGTTTGTGCGTATGATAACCTTAAGGAAGCGATAGAATCAGTCTTTTAAAAAAGAAACAAGGGGCTTGATAAATCGCTCGAAAGCTTCAATATGAGGTAAATGTCCAACATTGTCGAGTTCAACGAGTTTTGATCCCTTGATTTTTTGTTGTGTTTCCTTTCCTAAATGCTGATATAATCCCATTTTTGCGGCCACTTTTGGATCTTTAACACTAGCTTTGCCAATGGCTGTTCTATCCCTTGTACCAATGATGAGTAGGGTGGGTGTTTTGATATATTGAAATTCGTAGACAACAGGTTGGGTAAAGATCATGTCTGATGTCTTTGCGTTCACCATGGCAACAATGGGATAATCCTTAGCTTTTGTCCAGCCCGTGAGTAGGTATACCCATTCATCATATTCTGGCTTCCAATTGTTATCGTAGTAAAATCCCTTTTGGTATTTTTTTGTAGATTCATACCCCGCTTTTAATTCCGTTTGAAAATTTTGGTCAATGGAAGTGTAGGGAGCGACAAGTTTCCAGTCTTCGAGTCCAATGGGATTTTCTAAAATAAGTTTTTTAACAGTCTCAGGATACATCAATGTGAATCGGGTAGCAAGCATCCCACCCATGGAATGTCCAAGTAAATTGATCTTATCAATACCTAATTTGTCTAGCAGTGCTTTTGTGTTTTCAGCCAGTTGCTGAAAGCTAAACTGATAATCTGCAGGTTTCGAGGATTTACCAAATCCGATCTGGTCAGGCACAACAACGCGATATCCTGCTGTATTTAAAGCTTGGATGGTTGTTTCCCAGTACGCTCCGTTAAAATTTTTGCCATGAAGCAGCAATACTGTTTGACCATTTGGCTTTTGTGACTTGACATCCATATAGGCCATCTTTATTTCTTCTGTTTGACTTTTGAGCGACAGATAATTTACTTCATAGGGATATTGATAGTTGTTGAGCATAATATCCAGCACAGGACGATCTGTCTGCGCTTTGGACAGCGAATGAACAAAGATGAGTAGCAATAGAGAGAACTGTTTGGTCAATAATTTCATTTATGTATGCTTAAGATTCAAGTAATCAATTCGGCAACTTTATTTTATAAACACGATAGGGTAATTCAACCCGGTCTACGCCATTGTTCCATTGCGGATCTCTGGATAGTTGTGCACATGAAAAGTAAAGATAACCATTACCATCTATACCCAAAGAATCGGGCCATAACAATCTGGGGTCCTGTGTCAATAGATGAATTTGTCCGTCCGGACTCAAGTATTTGATACTGTAATCCATTGAGGTGGTCAAATAAATATTACCGTTCCGGTCAGCAAGCAGGCCATGTGTAACACCTACATTTCCCATGTTTTCTACTTTGCTCTGTAACTCTTGTTGGGAGAGTTTCACATCCGAAAGATACTTTGTTGCGACGCGATATAGGTGATTTTTATTGATCGGTTTAAAGTAAAAGTAATTAAAATCATGACTTAGTGCTATTCCGTTCACATGGGAGAGGAATGGAGCGCCGTTCTTATTGCGCATTTCTATACCCGAATAGGAGATAACAACTTCGGGATCCGCTAATGTGAAGGAGCTTTTTTCCAGTACTTTTCGGCTATTTCCCGTTTGGAGGTCAAGGACAATGATTGCCGCCTGTCCTGGGTCTGAAAGATACGCCAGATTTTTTTGTATATCAATGCGGACATCGTTCAAACCCGATTTCGTTTTGTCCAGGTCATCAAATGTGTAGATACGCATGACCTTATTGTTTTTTGTGTCGATTTTTAGGAGTTTGAATTGTCCAGTGGGAGCTGCCCCATCTGGACCGAAAATGGACCCCGAAGTTGATGGTTTGGAGTCTAATACCCATAAGTCATCGGCTGCATCTACAAATATATCCTGAACATTTACAAAATGGGAATCTTCGTTCCCTTGTTCATTCCATGTTTGGTTCGGGTAGGGGATGGGTTTGCCATCGATGATTTCTGTCAATGCATACTGATAGTCTTTGTTCAGTTTAGGAAATGAGACGAATAGTCTGTTTGTTGAAGTTGCGCTAACTCCTATGGGACGATAAGAGTCAAAAGATGCCGCAACTTCCAGTTTTGGATCGAGTGCGAGTTTGTCTTGTGCTTGCATTTTAAAGCTTAACAGATGGACGGATAGGATAAAAAATGTAAGTTTTTTGAACATATCAGGTATTTATTTAAGATCTGGTCATTGTGCCGAATAACGATAGTGGTTTTTAAAAAACGAATACTCTTTTTTATAACTTCATTTTCTGCATTATTGTTTTAAGAGATGCATTGAATGGAGACTTTGTTGGTCTACCTTATTCATTAAGAGCAGGTCTGTTTTCATATGTTATCTCAATGGAAGAAATAATTTAATTAAATTATTTCTGATCGGAATTATCCGGTCTTTACTGCCATGGATATGGATTAAGTTGTTGGGGATAGTCTTGTTTTTCCAATTTATGATCTGATTGATTGCCCAAGTCAGAAATTCAGCATCTGTATCTCTTAATATTTGTTTAAGCATCATTTTATCCTCTTTTAAATGGATGCCAAATAAATAATTTGATAACCCAGTGTGTAATTTTAGCAATGAGTTAGGGATACATTTATGAAGATTGATCAAACCAATAACTTTATAAAGTTTAGGAAGTTCGTTGTCGGCTTTGGCTGAAGCGAGCAATATGACCTGTTTTACATCAATAATTTTAGCAATTTCCATGGCAATCATTCCGCCAAAAGATAATCCTATAATTATGGGATGTTCGGTCGTAATTTTAGCGCATAATCGTCGTGCATAGCTAGAAATTGATTCTGTTGAACTTGGAGAGATCCATTCCAGATAGGTAACTTTTAGACCCTTAAAATTTATTTTGTTGAATACCCTTCGGTCTACACCTAATCCACTAAGTATATAAATATGGGTATCGGACATGATGATCGGTTTAAAAGCATTTTCACTGCAATTTATTAATAATGTGCTGATATCCAAAGTTAAAAAAATATTAAACTAAGGAATTTTATATGATTTCTTTAAAAAAAAGCAAGATACCCAAAGACGAGTGGATATCTTGTTTTATCCATAAAAATGAATATTCGTCTTTTATGGATTTTTAGCGCACTTAGATCATTGATCTATTTAAGACAAAGTTGCTAAGCTTCTGGCCTCAAAGATAGACAAGTCTCCGAATTGTTCTGCTTGAACTTTCTTTACCCAATTCGGATCTTGCAAAATTGCCCGACCCACAGCAACCAAATCAAAGTCCCCTCTTTCATATCGACGTACCAATTCATCCAGTGAAGCTGGGGATGACTTAAATTCTGAATTTGTAAATACTTCACCAAAATCTTTGTCAAGTCCTACCGAACCTACCGTTATTGTCGGTTGACCAGAGACCTTTTTCAGCCATCCGGCAAAATTTAAATCGCTGCCCTCGAATTCTGGTTCCCAATAACGTCGTTGACTTCCATGGAAAATATCTACACCGGCATCAACTAATGGTAAAATCCAATCTTCCATCATCTTTGGGGTAGGGGCTAATCTTGCCGTATAATCCTGCTGTTTCCATTGTGATAGTCTGATGATAATTACAAAGTCAGGTCCAACGGCTTTTCGCATTGCCTTCACTACTTCGACGGCAAATCTGGAACGCTCCTTTATCGTTTCACCACCGAATTCATCTGATCTGTGGTTCATTCCCTCCCAAAAGAATTGATCAATCAAGTAACCATGTGCAGCATGTATTTCGAAGGCATCGAAACCTAGCTCTTTTGCAGCTTTTGCAGCATCGGCATACGCTTGGATAGTATTTTCTATATCCACTAAAGTCATTGTGTCGGGACTTTCAAAAGCCGCCGGTGGAGTCCACTGCATTGGCGTATACCCTACATGCCATAGTTGAGGAGCTATTTTACCTCCTTTTGCGTGGACAGCCTCGACAATGTTTTTCCAGCCTTTCAATGCCTGGTCTCCATAGAAATTTGGAATGTCCTTTAAGTTTTTTGATGCGGGCCGCTCGATGACGGTTCCCTCGGTTAGAATCAAACCAACGTCTCCCGCTGCCCGCCGTTCATAGTAACCTGTAACGACATCTCCAGGGATTCCGTCAACAGAAAATGCTCGTGTCATGGGAGCCATGACGAAACGGTTTTTTAATACAAGATTTTTGTATTGGAATGAACTAAAAAGTGTTTGTATGCTCATTTTTTATATCATTTACGAATTTCTTTACAAATATATTTTAAATAGTATATTTTTGTAACCATTAATAGTGCAAAGTAGTTACCTTTGTGTAACTATCAAATGTTTTGACGATGAAAAGAACTGATTTTAAGAATTGTCCATGCGCGATGCAACGCTCTATGGGAATTTTGGGAACAAGATGGAAGCCCATTATTATATACACGCTAAGAGATCGGAAAGCCCGATTTGGACAACTCGATGCATTGATCGAAAATATTTCAAGAAAAGTACTGACATCCTCGTTAAAAGAATTGGAGGAAGATGGCATTATTTTGAGAGAAGAATTTAAAGAGTTGCCTCCTCGGGTAGAATATTCGCTGACTCAAAAAGGGAAGGCACTTATTCCAATTATGTGTCAGTTAGCGAAATGGAATGAGGAATATTATGCAGAAGGAATCTCCATTTGATAGCAAATCAATTTGATTTCTCATCAAATCGCTTTGTTTGGCCATCAACATCCTTTAGCGTAATACCAGAGATTTGAATCACCATCATCATCGATGATTTTTATCCAACCTTGGATGATGCGTTCAATATTGTCCTTGTCATCAAGGTCAGTTTCACAAGGATGTTCTCTATATTTTGTCACCTTGACTTTACACCATTGTCCCTTTATTTGATTGGATAGTTTGATTTCGAATAGATCTCCTCGAATGGCTTCAATAATATCGCTTGAGGTATTAGGTTCTTTTCTGATTCGAAGTCCCGGGACTTTCGCATAATAACCAAGTACTTTTTCATTTTCTTCCAATAGAAAATTAATCCATGGCCTCGCTGAAAAGTACATATTGTTTAGTTCTTTAACCGAAATCCAATAATTTCCCATTTCTGTTAGAATACGAATGAAACCGTCCCGCTTTTCATAATATGGAATAGCGTAAACTTCATTGCCAATTAATTTGAAATTATCTGTCGTAAGTTTCTTTTTGTCATCGGCTGTTGCCAAAAAAATGAAATATGGTGATTGATTGTCGTCTTCCCTGATCTCCATCTTTAATTTTCCGATTACTTTTCCATTTGGCATATCGTATAGTTTAAATCCGTTTTTTGGGGATAGAATGCAACAATATTTGCTCGTATAGCGTAAAGTGTCTCCGGTAGGAAGAAGAAGACCAGCCTCCTTGGTTTGTGCACTTAGAAAAAATGGTGCTATAGATAAGGTAAGGAGATAAATCCTATGGAGCAATCTTAACATTTAATAGAATTTTGTTATACGAGTTGTTTCTTAAAGTTTTCTATTTTTAGGTTAAGTGCCGTTAAAAGTTCTGGGTTAATGACACCATTGTTCAGATCAAAATTCTCATAGAATTTTGGCAGGGAAAAGGTTTCTTTGATGATAGCACCAAATTGTGGAAAGAATTTTTGTGCCTCGGCCATCACATTTCCGCCGCCATAACCGCCTGGAGAGGTGGTCATTAATAACATTGGTTTGTCTTGAAACACCTTGACATTTATTCGGGAAGCCCAGTCGAAAACATTCTTAAAAGCAACGCTATAGGAGCGGTTGTTTTCCGCCAATGAACAGATAATAATATCGCTTTTGGTAATATTATCCAGAAAATGATGTGCTTCTTCCGGAAAACCATTTTTTTCCAAATCGACAGAAAAAATAGGCATATTATAATCGTTTAGATCAATCAGGTTGATTTCATGGTTACCAAAACTTTTTAGAACAAACTTGACCAATTGTTTATTGATCGAAGTGGAGGAATTGCTTCCGGCAAAGGCAAATATTTTCATGATATATTTTTGTATAGTTGTCTATAGTCTAAATTTACCGAATTTTTAAATAAGATAATTCGTTATTTCATTATTCGCTCATACGTATTAGACAATACAACGAAAGGTCGATATCTCCTTTTAAAAAAAGGAGTAGCGTCATAGGTCATATTTTATCCTCTTGGATAGCTTATTCTACAGTGGGAATGAAGCAAAATTATGATTATTGCTGATAGCGTATTGAAATTAGAATGTTGTTTTCTGGCACGTTAGTATTATCTATTTTCTTTAAAAATTGAATACATTGGGATATCATAATATTTGCCATCTTTCTTTAGGTGCTGTTTTAATACGGCCTCTTTTTTCATTCCTATCTTGCCTAGAACTTTTCCAGAAGCTGGGTTATGAGGGAAATAAGTCGCAAATATTTTGTTGAAATTCAGTTGGTTGAAACCGTAGTCAATCACAGCTTTCGCAGCTTCAGTGACATAGCCTTTATTCCAGTTTGGAATGCCTATCCAATAACCTAATTCGGCTTTATCCGAGCCTTCATCGTGAAGTCCTATGGCACCGAGCAATTTTCCTTTTTTTTCTCGAATTGCAAAGGTGATTCCTTTACGGTTTTGAAAGCTTTCGGTTGATAGTTTCAGCCAAAACTCAGCATCTTCCTTCCGATACGGGTATGGAATATTCGACGTATAATCGGAAAATACTTTTTCCTGAAGATATAATACAATCTGTGGAATATCTTCCACTGTTATTTTGTCGAGAATAAGTCTTTCAGTTTCTAATCTTGGAAAGTCGTTCATCCTTTTGGTATTATAAAATGGTTGTAAATAATAGATTAAGAAGATTTTATGTTTGAAAAAAAAATAAATGTCATTTTCTGGTTACTTAAAACATTACAAACTAAATAAAAGAACAATAAAGTCGTGTTTTAGTTTAGCCATGCTAATGGTTCTCCATTAATTCAAGTTTTTTGCCAGCTGCTCATCAATCCTTTGCCTAACTTCAACACGTTCTCATTCTTCCATATGAAAGTATTGACTGTCTCGTTTTGCCAGATGCGGTGTATAAACTAGCTAAATGACTATCTACATAGCTAAAGTAATGGATGGAGTTGCTTCCGTTTTGAACTTGTGGTTAATCGATGAATTTTAGATCTTTTAGTTTCTGTAATATGAGATTATCCACAGCAGAAGTTCTGTTCTTATCAGCAAAACTGATCCATTCAAAGCGCTCTATTTCGTTGGAAGCTGTCAAAATACCGGTAAATTCGGCAAAGTAACAGGACATCTGTACGATAACATTCTTTCCGCGCCCATCAGCCGCAGCTTCAAAAGTGCCAAAAAATCTGACAGAATGCTCGATAATATCTACATTTAACTCCTCACGGATTTCTCTCCTTAGACATATTATATCAGTTTCACCATGTTCTCTTTTTCCGCCGGGGAAATAAAGTTTGTCTTTACCTTTTGACTGTGTACTTAAGATTTTCTTATTAGAAATGTGAATTAATGCGACCTTATCAATGATATTATTGTCCATTTGTATTATTTAATTATTGAAGATAACAAAAAATCATTCGAAAGAATTTTCTCAGATTAAAGATGGGGCGAGTAAAGTGTAATTTGATAACTTTGAGCATATTTATGAATACTATAAAAGACGGTCTAAATATCAAGAAAAATGGAGCAACATTTACCCCTGTATTGCTTGCTGAATTTTTGGCGGAAAAAATACTAAAATACAATACTAAAGATTCTGTCAGTGTGTTAGATCCTTCTTGTGGGGATGGAGCCTTATTACTTAGCATTGGAAAGGAATTGGTCTCGAATAAAATAACTTTTGAGTTGAGGGGTGTTGATATCAATTATAATTACTTGGGTAAGGCAGAGACAAGGCTTGAAAGTCACTTTGGCGAATCGAGATACCAGGTTCAGTATGCTGACTTTCTGGAAAGTATTTCCTTTGATGATACCCGTTTTGGAACGTCTAATGGTATTTCCATGGATATGAATCAATGTGCTGATATCATTATTGCCAATCCGCCTTACGTAAGAACGCAGTTATTAGGCGCGGACTATGCTCAGCAGATATCCAAAAAGTATGGACTTAAAGGGAAAGTGGATTTGTACTTTCCATTTATTAAGGCGATGACATTTGCTTTAAAAGAGGGGGGGATTTTGGGTGTTATTACATCAAACAAATATTTGAATACAAAAAGTGGAGAAAGTATCCGGGAATTTCTGAGGGAGAATTATGAGATATTGGAAATCATAGATCTGGGCGATACAAAATTATTCGATGCTGCAGTATTGCCGGCTATATTCATAGGAAGAAAAACACGTACCCATAACACGGAAAGTTGCCAGTTCTTTAAAATTTATCAAGACTTTAATAGAAAAACGAAGCCAGGAGGTAAAAAAATGTCAATTTATGAGGCATTGAAAAATAACTATGTTGGCAATTTTAAACACAATGAGAATTCCTATCTATGTACATCTGGTACTGTAAAATTTGATTCATCCAATAAAAGCAACTGGATTTTGCTCGATTTGAGGGAAGAGGAATTTGTGCGCAAAATCGAGGCGGCTTGTTTTTCCAGAGTAAGAGATCATTTTAAAGTAAAAATAGGCGTCAAAACAACCGCCGATAAGGTGTTTATTCGTAAAGATTGGGGTGCTTATGATATCATTGAGCCAGAGGCAGAATTAATGTATGATTTGATATCACAAGAGAACATTAAAGCGTGGGGGGCACCTAAAACAGATTTAAGAATACTATATCCTCATTTTGATAACAAGGGTAAACGTAATCGAATAAATCTAGAGGATTATCCTAGGACAAAAGAATATTTGCTCAGTAATTTCGAAGTACTAAATAACAGGCACTATGTTTTAAAATCTGGGCGCGGCTGGTATGAAATCTGGGTTCCCCAGAACCCGGCTCTCTGGAAACTTCCCAAAGTTGTATTTCCGGATATTAGCATTGAGCCCCGATTTTGTTTTGACTCCAGTGGTAAATTGGTGAACGGAAACTGCTATTGGATGGCGGCGACAAACGAGAACGATCTTGATATTCTTTTATTCATTCAGGGCGTCTGTAACTCTAGATTAATGAATTATTATCATTCACTGATGTATAACAATAAACTCTATGCTGGAAGAAAACGTTATTTTTCTCAATATATTGAAAACTATCCTCTCCCTAGATTCTCCAGTGCAAACTTTCAGGCTGTAGTTGCCCTTGTTAAACAACTGAATAATAGTGAAACCTTAGATAAATGCGATCTGGAAAATAAACTGAACAAATTAATTAATGAGGCATATGGACTTTGTAGGGATTTCTTTTAACGAAGACCAGTGTCTACTCCAAAAGTTATTTTTTTTGGAGTTTTTATCTTGATCTTATATATTTGCAGACCTTTCAAAATAGAAGTGGAAAATTGCGCCTATAGCTCAGTTGGTTAGANNGGTTAGAGTAGAAGACTCATAATCTTTTGGTCCCTGGTTCGAGCCCAGGTGGGCGCACTTCTTTTCTACGATCAATGAATTCAATATATTTTGGTTTCTCTACTTTCTTATTTTTCGCGCGGTATCATAGAAATATTGGTTTCTTTTCATTTGGCGCTTTGTCAACAACAATAAAATCAAAGGTATCCCTTTTCGTCTGTAGGCTATAAGCTGTTACTTCATTGCTGACTACTTGTTTTTGTTGAGCAGAACATAGATAATGGATAAATATAAATAATATTAAAATTTTAAATTTCATCTTTTGTGTAATAGATTAGCCGAACTCCCTCATGTCCGGTCTTTAAATATAGATATTTTTCAAGAATTGATCTATATGTACAGGATCTATAGGGTCTGAACCTAAATTGAAGTCTGAGCATAATACTATGATTTAAATTAACTAACTTAGCTATTATCTTTGGCAGCGAGGCTCGGAACATTCCCTAGCGAACTAGAAAAATGAACCGGCTTTGAGCCACTCGCCCCCGGCTTTCGGGGGCTTGTTTTTAATTTTTTAGCGCATCGGGATGTGTAAATTGGAAAACAGGCGGTAGAAGCCAATTGTCACTATATGATGTGTTGGAAAAGCTGGTGATAAACAACAAGTAATGATAAAATTCTTAAAAACAAAAGGTACTCTTTTCTTAATCCTTGGGATATTAGGGTTTATCGGTGTTGCCGTCACGGTTACAATATTGGGTACTGGACACTCTGCTCCCGATAAATTAATGGCGATATACATTGGGATATTCGGATTAATTCCAATCCTGCTGTTGCTTATTATCGATCGTATCTGCGTCTGGAAATTTGGGCCGGCTAAAGTAAATAAAATAGAAGTGTATGTGCTAACTGCATTCATTTTACTTTTCGTCTTAAACTGGATCCGTCTACAATTGCAGATCTAAGATAGTTTATTGTGGATGGGATACGCTGTTTGATCTGCGATAATTGGCCTATTTGACAAACGGACACGGCTTCGGGCAATATTAGCACAGTGCATATGATATTGGGTAGTCAGATGCATTGTTCACTTACGGCATATTAAATCCCTTGCTGATTATGTTGCATAATCTTTTCATATTGACAGGAATTATTATCTGGAATGCTTTGAATACAATATCCCGTTTATTTTCTGTTCGAGAGATTGAACGTAAACGGGATATAAATGTTAAAGGTACTTGTAAGGCTAATGCATTGTGGGGTAATATTATCTTGGATAAATTACATGTTTACTTTATAGCGAATATTGATCGCCAATTGTCCCACGAAAGCTGCTGTTCTACTCGTGTTGTTTAGTTCCGCCATTGTCTCGGCACCATTGATCACGATGTCCTTTAAATCGGGCTGATCGTCCTTAGAAGTTGTCTCTTTGAAAAATTGAACGGCCTGTCCGAGCTCATAGCTATTTGCAATAGCTTGACTTAAGGTATCCTGTAGATCGTCAGGCATGGTCATCAATTGAAATTTTTGGCTAGTAGTCAGTGCGAAATTTGCTTCCATCCAAGATAGAAAATTTCGACGAATAGCATTTGTTTCAATTGCTAATAAACTTGCTGGCAATGCCAAGATTCGAAATTGTACTTTGGCTACGCCATGGTTGTTGAATTGTTGTTTCATTATTTGAATTCATTATATTACAATATCTCAAAATTTTATTATAAATTATCTTTTTTTTACTTAAAAATATGATAACACGACAATGAAATGTAGGTTATTGATTAGTTAAACCTCCATAAAGCAACGAATATTGATCTAAAATAGCAATTATTAACGGTTTGTCCTTCAGTCTTGGCTTGGAAGAATGTTATGATTTTGTTAATTACTTTGTAAATATTATCGTTTGTGTGTTCCGCTGTTTTATAATTTCGATATTATTTATTATATTGGTATACTTTTGTAAGTAATTTATTTAATTTTGTTGTCCTAACCAGATTATTTCGGAGAAACGTCATGAAATCTATCGTTTATTTTTTTTGCTCGCTGATGCTGTCTATTGTTTTTAATTTGAAAACAATATCGTTTCAAGGTTTTTTGGAACGATCAGATCAGTTTAAATATTGGATTTTGGTTGTCATAATGATCTGTGTTTTTTGGATTGGGGCAACAATGGTATCACTTGTGCTTAATCTGCCAACATATTGGAGTGTACCTTATATGCGTGAACGAATAGGGGAGCCTGCAAAAAACATTCCCGGTCTTGATATTATCCTGCATTTTATCGCTTTTTTTTCGCTCCTTTTAGTGTCTGTTTTTCCATTTTTATTATTGTATGTCGCGATTATCTTCGTTTATAGCCAGTCTTCGGTTGAACGTTCGGTTCTTTTTGAGCTTCATATGCAAATCTATGGAATACGCTATGCTACTATTTTTGTATCATACAGCCTGATGGTGTATATGTGTGAAAATTGGTCACTACTCTATCATTCCATTGGCCAACGGCAGAATTTGGCTGTTTTCTATAACAGACCACTTATGCAGGTTGTAAGCAATGTGAGTTCAGAGAAAGAATTAGCTGTTTCTGGGCAAATGGTAACACAGAGAAGACCTTTGATAAAAAAAAGACCGACTTTTGAACAATTTGAACAAACTGCACCGATCGTTTCGTTAAATGAATCCTGGAAAATAAAAGAAAATGGCTTAAAGAAGAAAGAGCAATTCTATGGAATGGACATCGACAACATCGACGTCTATCTATTGGCTGACCTACTGGCTAAAAGGGGAGAGCTTGTCCAACAGATCAACCTGCAACAGCTGCGATTTGTTGATCTTGTTGCAGTCTACACTACAGCAGAGACCAAATGCATTATCTTGCGTAACGGAACAATATTGGACTGTCCGACAATTTTCGATCAGCTAAAAAAGGCTGGCATGGAAAACTGGCTTGTCAAAATATCAAAAAATTATGCAATAAATATGTTCTTTGTGCAATATCCGATCAAACGTGTGGCAGACGACCTGAAGCTGCAGCCCTTTATTGAGAAGATGTTGCTGCAAAATATTCGACAGGAGCAGCTTAATGAAATACTGCGGACTGGAAAAGGGCTTAGGGGGCATCAAGTAAAACTTTTCTTAAACAATCAAGAGGATTACTCCCGTATTGGCTGGGATACGCCTATTAACATCTAGATAACATCGGACCTCATTAATATAAGAACTTTTATTTATAGCTTTTGGTTATTCTGTTATGCCTGCTGGTGTAACGGTTTTTTATTTTAAGAAAATTATCTATTTTTGTCTCGATAGATCATTAATGTTATATCTTTTTAAACATAGAGTCATGTAATGCTGTACCAAATATATGGGGATACGTAATCAGATGGGAGAAATACCCAAACTGATTGCTGCTATACCTGTGTGTTTAAATCAACATTATTCACTTTAGTTTAAAAAAATGGAATCAACAAAATATGGTCGCACCTATCATTTTCCTTTTTCACCCGGGACAAGTAGCAACGATCGTTTTAATTATGAATACTGGAAGGATATTCAATCTTTCTCAGATTTACTTTACACCGAAAAATTGGATGGCGAAAACAACTGCCTATCCAGGCGGGGGGTATTTGCCCGGTCGCATGCGGCACCGACAACATCTCCTTGGACCGCGCGGTTGCGTGAACATTGGGGACGCTTAAAGAATGATTTAGGTAATCTGGAGTTTTTTGGTGAAAACCTTTATGCGGTACATTCAATCGAGTATACGCAATTGGAACATTATTATTATGTGTTTGCCGTTCGGGTTAAAGATACTTGGCTTTCATGGGAGGAAGTAAGCTTCTATGCAGCTTTGTTTGATTTGCCTTTGGTACCGTTGTTGAGGTCTGAAAAGGTAGCAGACATACAACAGATAATGCAATTGGAAGAAACTGTTCAAAATCTAGCTTCCCAGCCTTCGGTGTTAGGCTCTATCGATCCAAGACAGGGCACCGAATGTACCTCAGAAGGTCTAGTCTGTCGGAATGCGGATGCTTATCCAGTTTCCAGGTTTCAACATAATGTCTTTAAGTATGTGCGAAAAGGACATGTACAGACGGATGAACATTGGACAAAATCCTGGAAAAGAACAAAGCTTATTTGGGAAAGGAGAATTAGCTAGATGGAATGGAAATTAACAGCAGATAAAGACTGGTTGAAATTGGAAAAACAGTTTTCCTGGGTAGCGGACATGCAGAATGTTCCGCAGGATCCCGTTCATCACGCAGAGGGGAATGTTGCTATCCACACGCAATTGGTACTTGAGCAGTTACAACAATCCAGTGACTACAGGGGGCTTAATAGGCAACGGCAGGAGCTACTTTGGACAGCGGCATTGCTGCATGATGTCGAAAAACGATCTACCACATCGGTAGACGGAAAAGGAAGGGTCAGTTCGCCTGGTCATGCGCGGAAGGGGGCGCAGACAGCACGTCAAATTTTGTTCCGTGATGTGGAGACACCTTTTGCCCTTCGGGAAGAAATCGTAGGGCTGGTCCGGTATCATGGACTGCCGTTGTGGCTGATGGATAAAGTTGATCCAATGCGTAGCGCCTTGGAAGTATCATTGCGGGTAAATATGCCCGAGTTGAAACTGTTGGCTGAAGCCGACGCCAAAGGGCGAATCTGTCGGGATCAAACCGCATTACTTGATGTATTAGAGCTTTTTGAACTGTATACAAGAGAAATTGGTTGTTGGTATTCACCACGATCTTTTGCGACACTGAATGCACAATTTACTTACTTCAACAAAGCGGACGGTTATGTGGATTATGTTCCTTTTGATAGGTTCAGATCTCAGGTTACTATGCTAGCTGGATTACCGGGGATGGGTAAAGATCATTATGTAACTAATCATAATGAGGATATCCCTGTCATTAGTCTAGATGATATTCGTCGTAGATACAGTATAGATCCAACAGATAGAAAACGGAACGGCTGGGTAGTGCAGCAAGCAAAAGAACAGGCAAAGATTTATTTGCGCAGGGGACAGGATTTTATCTGGAATGCAACTAATATTACAACATTAATGCGTCAACAGTTGATCGATTTGTTTGTTAGCTATCAGGCCTATGTTAAATTGGTCTATATTGAAAAACCGTACAGCCAATGGCGTTTGCAAAATCGGAATAGGGCCTATCCTCTCCCGGACGTAGTATTAGATAAAATGCTCCACAATTTGGAAGTCCCGCAGCTGACAGAGGCACACGAGGTACTTTATTTGGTTTAATAATGAGGAAATAAAAGAAGTCTGATGTAAAAATAACCTTGTGAGATTAGTTACAAAAATCATATCACCTCAGGTTGTTTTTGGTGAATGCAATTGGAGGTGAAATTTTGATTATCAAATAAATTAAAATGTATTGGAAACATTTAGAAAACATTTAGAGAAATTTATCCAAATTGATGATAATACATTTGAAATAATATCAAAGTACTTTGATGTTATTTCAATAGCTAAAAAAGAGAACTTGCTAGAAGAGGGGAGAGTCTGTCGATATCACTACTTTGTATTGAAAGGAATATTGCGTAAGTTTTTTGTCAATGAAAAAGGTGTAGAGCAAACAACAGAATTTGCGATTGAAAACTGGTGGCTTACAGATAATATGGCGTATGAACATAAGCTTGTTAGTTCCTTCTATATTCAAGCTGTCGAAAAATCAGAGATTTTATATATCAGTCAAGAAAATCAAGAGAAATTGATGCTAGAATTTCCTATAATGGAACGCTATTTTCGTTTTGTGTATCAGAGGGCTTATGCAGCTGCGCAAATGCGTGTTAAATACCTTTTTTCATTGCCTAAAGAACAGTTTTATCGCGACATGCTACGTAAGTATCCAGACTTTGTGCAACGTGTACCGCAATATCTTATTGCATCTTTTCTAGGTTTTACTCCAGAATATCTGAGTGAAATTCGAAAAAAAATTGGTTCTTAAAATATACAATCGGCTTAAAAAAACAATTTGCAAACTAATAGCATTGATTCGAATCTGTTATCCGGTAAGGTAGCGTTTGAAAGTAAAGATTATGTTCTTTTGAATAATTCTTGACTAAATTATTGAATTTTTCAATAGCCTTTTCTTCAGATCTAGCAAAGCAATGGAGGTTGATTTCCAACGGTCTTTCGGAAGTAGCTTCTTCTATACGCAGTTTTCCAACTTCGGAAAGAACCACTGCAAATGAAGTTTTACAGATCTCTATTTCTAATTTGTTGTCAATCAACTGGGACGAAATACTGTAATAAGAATCGTTATTTTGGATTTCATCTTGGAATGGATCTAAAAGCGTCGTTACGATGGAACGATAGCCATATTTCGCATTGCCAAAAAAATGGTCGATATATTCCTGTGCTTTTTCATAGGTAGAAAAAACACCCTCTAGATTGGTGAATACATCCGGATCTTCTTTAATCTCTTTTGAAACTACTGTATATACCTTAATGGGGGTGGTTGTCATATTTTATAATGCTACTGTCTATACATGTAAGTAAAGTTTTTCTGCAAAAAAACTAATTTGAAATTCTATCATTGATATGCTCAAGGATAAAATCGTCTTTTTAAAATAAAAAAATTTCCTTTGTCTACTTTGTAGCCTATTTGGAATATATGTTTGTGCTTTAAAGTTGTGTATAATTTTCGTTTTCTCCAAATTTTTTACTGATTGTTTTTATTTTATTTTTTAAAATTGAAGAACATCCCAGTATTGCCAAACTCCCTCCAATATAACTTTGAAAAGGTAAAATCGTGAAAAAATTATAGAGGTGATCTAATCAGCAGGAAGCATGCGCTAAAAATAGCTAGTTTGGGTTTTAATTGAGTTACTTTAAATTTTGGTAGAAAAAGTGCTAACCCCAATCGAAATTGGGGACACGGAGAAGATTAAAGTTATCGAGTAATTGAAGTTTTGGCCGAAATTCTGGTGGTTAAACTTAGCAGATGATTTCTAACAATAGAATTAATTTTATGGGAATTTAAAAGTTTGATTAAGTTTGTAATAGAGAAAATTCTTTTTTTGAACGAAGATATATGAATAATTTTATTTGTAAAAATTGTGGTGTAGAACATACTGAATTGCCATCCTTAGCGTTTAATGCCCCCTTTCACTATGATATATTAAACTCTGTGGATAAAGAAAAATTTACGGATAAAGATGATGATTTTTGCGTGATTCACCACGAAGACCAGATAGATTATTTTATTCGTGCAGTTTTGCAGGTTCCGATTTTGGGCCATGATGAAACTTTGGATTACGGTGTCTGGGTTTCGGTGAGTAATGAAACGATGGACGAATACCGCCTAATGTTTGCAAATAAAGAAGCCGAGGAAAAAAACTATTTTGGGATGCTCAGTAATGAAATAGAGGATTATGAAACCTCAACAATTGGCCTTTATATGCAGGTTGTTACCCAATTAGATGGATACCGTCCGCTATTGATACCTTACGATTCGGAACACCACTTGGTACAGGATTGGTTAAATGGTATCCATAGGGATGAAGCTATGTTACGGGTTAATTCAGTTTTGTAGGCCATAAAACTAAATCCGTTTTTTGTTCATGCGTATTGCTTAGATGTAAAACTGTTTTTAGAATTTGGTTATTTTTTGGAGATAGACCTATCTACACGTTAGGTATCTCACCTCCCAGTTTTATGCGGTATTTTTATATGCAACCTATAGGCTTTCCTTCCGCCATTAGATTTTTTGATGTTTCAAACGTTTTCGTAAATAAATCGTTCAACTTGGTTCATTTGACCTATATTAATTAATATATTGTTTTATTAAAGCAATTGGATAAATAACCATAAGGTAAAGACAGCGCACCCATCTCCTGGATTGAAAGGGATTAAATTATACAATAGTTTTAGCATCCCAATATTGAAAAATAGACNNCCAATATTCAATAAATAAACCGAGCATACGAGCTCAAGAAGTAACTATCACAATGAAGAGAAACACAATATTTAAGTCTGTCTTGATGGCAGCGATGGTTGGAAATTCAATTTTATCGCATGCGCAGATAAATAAGGATACGGAAGGGTGGACAGACCTTTTTGATGGAAAAACGTTGAATGGCTGGAAATCTGTAGGCGGAAAAGCTCCTTATTCTATTGAGGGAGATGCAATCGTGGGGCGAATGACGAAAGGTACTCCCAATTCATTTTTGATTACCGAGAAAGAATACGGTGATTTCATATTGGAACTGGATGTTAAGCTCGAAGGTAGTCAAACAAATTCAGGAATCCAGACTCGGAGTCATCTAGACCCTAAAGCTAATGATGGGCGTGGTAGAGTGTACGGAAGACAAGTGGAGATAGACCCCTCATCCAGAGCGTGGACAGGTGGTATCTATGATGAGGCACGTCGTGGTTGGATCTATCCCTTAGATCTCAATGAAAACGCTAAAAAGGCATATAAAGCTGAAGAATATAACCACATTAGAATCGAAGCGATTGGCGATGAGCTGCGTACTTGGATCAACGATGTACCCGTTTCTTATGTAGTGGACACAATTGACAGGACAGGCTTCATCGGACTACAAGTACATAGTATCCCCTCAGAATTAGATGGAAAGAAGGTCTATTTCAAAAATGTTAAAATCAAGACAAGCGATCTAAAGTCAAAAGGTTTTCCGAAGGAAGTCTATATTGTCAATTTAAAACCAAATGAAGTCACTGATGCCGAAAAGAAAAAAGGAGTTAAGCTTTTATTTGACGGAAAAACAAATAATGGATGGCGCAGCATCCATGGGAATAAATTTCCTGATCGCGGCTGGGAGATTAAGGATGGGCAATTGACAGTTTTGAAATCTGATGGCGGTGAGTCTACTAATGGCGGTGATATTGTAACAAAGGATAAATACGCCGTATTTGATCTATCTTTTGAATTTAAGCTGAGCCCCGGGGCCAATAGTGGTGTCAAGTATTTTGTAACATTAAAAGAAAAGTCTAAAGGATCGGCTATTGGTCTTGAATACCAAGTGCTCGACGATGACTTGCATCCCGATGCGAAGTTAGGAAGAGATGGCAATCGTACTTTAGCCTCTCTTTATGACCTCATCACATCAAATAGGGATGGACGTGCGCGGAGACCGATAGGCGAATGGAATAGGGGAAGAGTAGTGGTGACAGCCGACAATAAAGTTGAACACTATCTGAATGGAATTAAGATGCTGAGTTACGAAAGAGGATCGAAGGAGTTCAAGGACCTTGTTGCTATCAGTAAATATAAGGACTGGGATAACTTTGGTGAGGCAAAAGAGGGATTTATCCTATTGCAAGATCACGGAGATAAGGTTTCATTTCGCAGTATAAAGATTAATACACCAAACTAAGCTTAGAGTTTATGAACCATTATTTATCACGCAGAAGCTTTGTTAAACAATCTGTTATTGCAGCTGGTGCTGTAATGTTATCGAATAGTGTCCTGGGGAAAGTCAATCTGGCAACACCAAATGAACGGGTCAATTTGGCCTGTGTGGGTTTGGGGAATAGAGCGGCAGATATTATAAAAGAACTTTATAAAACCGGACTTTGTAATATTGTTGCATTATGCGATGTTGATCTGGGTGCGAAGCAAACGCACGAAATTCTGGCAATGTTTCCTGATGCACCAAAGTTTAAAGATTTTAGAGTTATGTTTGATAAAATGGGAAGTCAGATCGATGCGGTTAGTATTGGGACACCTGATTTTTCCCATTTTGCGATAACGATGTTAGCTCTCGATCTTGGAAAACATGTCTATGTGGAGAAGCCAATGGCGCGAACATTCCTCGAAGTTGAATTAATGGCCAATAAAGCCAGGAAGAACCCAAAGCTTGTAACACAAATGGGAAATCAGGGACATTCCGAAGCAAATTACTTTCAATTTAAGGCTTGGAAGGAAGCCGGAATAATTAAAGATGTCACTCGGATAGATGCACATATGAACATGCCGCGGAGATGGCATGGATGGGATGTGAATATGAAAGGATTTCCTGCCGCTGAAATAATCCCGGAAACTTTAGATTGGGAACTATGGCAAATGCAAACACTAGGTCACAACTATAATAAAGATTTTGTGAATGGCCAATGGCGTTGTTGGTATGATTTTGGGATGGGAGCTCTTGGTGATTGGGGAGCACATATATTAGATACTGCGCATGAATTCTTGGATCTTGGGCTACCAACCGAAGTCAGTGCCGTTAAACTTGATGGACATAATTCGTATTTTTTTCCCATGTCTTCGACACTTAAATTTCATTTTCCCAAACGGAAAAGAATGCCTGCTGTTGACATTAATTGGTATGATGGGTTAAATAATTTACCACCTATACCAGATGGTTATGGAGTTTCGGGATTGGATCCGAATATTCCAGCTCCTAGTACAGGTAAATTGGAACCAGCAAAATTAAACCCCGGAAAAATTATTTATGGAAAGGATCTGACGTTCAAAGGTGGTTCTCATGCAAGCATTTTGCAAATCATTCCCGAAGCGAAAGCAAAGGAAATGGAATCCCGTCTTCCAGAAATTCCAAACTCACCGTCTAATCATTTTACTAACTTCTTAAAAGCGTGTAAAGGAGAAGAAAAAACAAGGTCTGCTTTTGAGATCGCCGGACCTCTGAGTCAAGTATTTTGTCTGGGAGTAATCGCCCAGCGTTTAAATACCAAATTGATCTTTGATCCCACAAAAAGGGAGATCAGTAACGATAAATTTGCCAATGCACTGTTGGCAGGACCGCCCCCCGCAAGAGGCTGGGAGCAGTATTATAAAATGTAAACTGCTCATTTTGATTTATAAAAAAAGCGGGGGATATTTAATTTATACCTCGCTTTTTGTTTATTGGACTTTTATCGAGGAGCTAACTTTGTTTACTATGACGTTAAACGCCACAGTATTCAAATGCATTGTATTGCATGAGACAAATCGGATGTATTTTGATCTATCTTGATGGAAATATGAGCTATTGTAAATATTTTTGTTAAAATGCCTTAGGATAGTTATGATAACTAGTATCTGGCCTGACTAATGGGAGGAAAAAGGGAGTAAAAAATGGATTTAGATACAAACAAAAAAGGTTTTCAAACGGGGA
>NZ_DLJD01000025.1:1925-16477 GCF_002484085.1 Sphingobacterium sp. UBA7625 | reverse complement strand
ACTATGCAAATTTATTTTAAAATAAAAATATCAATATGATAAAGGCTATATCAAAAGAGGTTTTGATCAAACTTTTCGATGTTATATAAATTAACGCTAAGCTGTTTGGGTCAAGCTGGAATTCAATGTTTTGCTTATCTTATTTAGAAATGTCAATAAATCCTAAAGAGAGAGTCCCTTTAGTTTTTCTCCCCATTTTCCAAGCTCGTGAATAATTGGAGATAATTCATGACCAATTGCTGTCAATTCATATGTTACTCGTGGTGGAACTTCTGGATATACCGTACGTTTTACAACTCCACTTTCCTCTAATTTTCGCAATTGCAAGGTCAACATACGTTCGGTAATATTAGGAAGACACTTTCTGATTTCATTATATCGAAGACTTCCGTTGATTAGATAGCAACAGATAGCTAAAGACCATTGACCACCAATAATATGAGCTGCAAATACTTCAGGACACTCATTTGCTAACATTTGCCTATTGGCGAAATTACTGGAACTTTCTTTGATTTTTGTCATCATCTACATTTTTTATAGTACCGAACATTGGGTTACCACCGTACCAAAATAAGAAATATCTATCTATTTTTAATCCCAGATAGCAACGTTAATGAAACTATTACAGTTATCAGATGCTGCGTGGTAAATAGTATATAAAACTTTTTAATAACTAGATATAATGAAAACGTTAGTAATGATAATTCACCCAAATATAAACGAATCAATCGTTAATAAAAGGTGGATTGAAGAATTGAAAAAATACCCGGAAAACTATGAAATCCATCAATTGCATGAGAAGTACCCCGATGAAATAATAGATGTAAAGGAGGAACAACAATTGATTGAAAAGTATGATAAAATTGTATTTCAATTTCCTTTTTATTGGTTTAATTGCCCCCCGTTTTTTAAAAAGTGGCTGGATGAGGTGTTAACATACGGTTGGGCTTATGGAAAATCAAGTGGTTATAAGTTAGCGGGAAAAAGAATCGCATTGGCATTGTCTGTTGGGGTTGATGAAAAAGAGTATTCCACTACAGGCAAGTACAAATATAACTTGGATCAATTAACTAGTCCATTTGAAATTACCTTCAATTATATTCACGCGAATTATCGTCCACTTTTCGCATACTATGGCATTGAACAAAATGTTTCGGAAGAATGGGTCGAACGGAGTGTTCCACTGTATCTTAACTTTTTAGAACAGTTTTAGGCGTCCGATACTAAATTAAAGTCGTGGGTGATTTAGTAGGCCTGTGTCATTTAAAATCAAAGGCATCTTTAGTTTATCTTATGTACATAAAAATAGCAAGGATGGTTTTCACGTGTTTCCTGCATTATTCTGATAAGATGCTGAGAGTTACAAAGTGTGCTGGCAATATCTTTTAGCTAATATTTCGACCGCTATACCATTCACTAATTTGAATAAATGATGATCCAGAAACTTAAAGTACGGAAATGCGATGGCTATTAGATTATAATCGTTTAATGAAGAATAATCTGAAAAGAATTTATCATTTTCAATCAATCTTAACGCGTTAAATTTAATTTATCTTGGTAAGAGTTAAGGACAAAAAAAAAAGGTTTTCAAACGGNNTATAAACCTAAATTATGATAGTTCAAAGATAGTGTGTTTTATACACACCTGCAAGTTTTTTTTAAAAATAATATAGAAATGAAGGTGCCGATTAAGTTTGTTTGTTATAGCCCCATCGGTGACAGTTTCTATTTATGTTTTCTAGTTTGAATAGAAGCAATTTCTTTTTATTCCGGTTCTCTGATCTTATGCACCGAAAAAAGGGACAATATTAGTTCAGAGTTGATTAATTCATAAGAAGACCAAGAGACGTAGCTGTATATAGATTTGTGTTAAGAAATTAAAAATTAACGTATAAATGCTGTGCTCCAAAAATAGCTACATACTTTTGTTGGGGCACAGTGTCTGATTCTTGAAGAAATATTACTCTGATAAAACCCCAACATAATAATTGAACGTGTCTATATCAATATTTTCTTTATTTAATCCTGGAATTTTAATTGCCCGAAAATGCTGATCTAAATGGACCAACTGTCTGTTTTTACCCTTTATTCCAATATGTATTGGCATATGAAACCCTTTGACTTCGCTAATCCATCTTCCCAGTATTGCACCGGAAGCATCCTGTTGGATCTCTAATGTCGGAATAGATGCATGCTGAACATACTGTTCAAATACTTTTGATAGATCCAAACCGGATTGCTGGCTTAAATAACGGACAATATCATTATAGTCAACCTGTTGATGGTAAAATTTGCTGTTCAAGCCTCGTAATAACTTGCGCCATTTATCATCATTGGCTATCATCGTACGGATCATGTTGAGCATAACACCACCCTTTGGATACATATCACCGGAACCTTCTTTGTTAACGTGATACGGCCCCTGAATGGGGATGTCATTTTGAATGCCACGTCGAATACCATGGACATAAGCTTGACTAGCTTCTTTTCCATAAAAGTAATCAATGAACAAGGCTTCAGAATAGTTGGTGAAGCTTTCGTGAATCCACATATCAGCGAGATCAGCAGCGGTAATGTTGTTGCCGAACCATTCGTGGCCCGATTCGTGTACGACAATGAAATCCCATTTTTTTCCCCATCCTGTGCCTGACGCATCGCTGCCAAGATAGCCATTTTGATAACCATTTCCATATGCAATAGCACTTTGATGCTCCATTCCCAAATGATGAGTTTCAACCAATTTGTAACCGTCCTCGTAGAATGGATAGGGGCCGAACCAATGTTCAAATGCGGTAATTGTACGCTTTGCATTGTTTTGAAGATGCGCCTTTTTATCAGCTGTATTATTCTCCCGCAGGATATAATAATCTATATCCAACGGACCTTTTTCACCTTGATGCTTTTCTTGGAAATGAACATAGTCACCAATATTGATAGCGACATTATAATTGTTGATAGGATTGACTACTTTCCAGTGAAATTTTGTATATCCGTCGTTCAGATTTTCGACCTTTGCTAATCGACCATTGGATACGTTCATTAGTCCTTTTGGGACTGCGACTGAGATGAGCATACTATCGACTTCATCATATTGATGATCTTTGTTTGGCCACCATACACTAGCGCCCATGCCTTGACAGGCTGTTGCTATCCATGCTTTTCCATTGCTGTCTTTTTTCCAGTCGATTCCACCGTCCCATGGTGCTTTTATCGCTTCTGTAGGGTGCCCTTCATAATAGACCGTGAATTCTTCTTGGCTGCCCTTGTCGATTATCTTTGGGAAATCTACATACACCGCGTTATATTCCCGGGTAAAAGGAAGGTCTTTTCCCTGATAAACGACTTTGTTCACTTTTAAATCCGCAAATAAGTCGAATTGCAGACGCTTAAAATCTTCCGCTGCCCTGAAGCGGAATAAATTGGAGCCCGAGATGAATTTGCTATCAATATCTACCTTAATATCCAGATGATAATATTGGATGTCATAGCAAGTTCTTAGGGGTGTCAGGTTGCCCCTAAGTGAATCTGCTCGCGTGAATTCATTTTTGACTTTCATCAGCTGCGCGGCCACATGCTCGCTTTTTGCGGTTAAAATGGCATAGGCAGCAAGTGCAATTAAATGTGTTCTTTTCATGGGTTATCTTCCGCCTGGAGGGCAATGTAATTTTAAATAGTTCGTAAATAATGTTTTTAGATGCTCATTGGTGCCTTTTCCTTCACTGATAGCGTGACTGCGGTTGGGATAGGACATCAATTGAAACTGAACGTTGTTTTTGATCAGTTCATCAATCAGCACTTCGGCATTCTGATAATGTACATTGTCATCACCGGTACCATGTATATATAGTAGATTTCCTTTAATATTTTTTGCATACTTTAATGGCGACCCATTTTCAAAATCTGCTAGATTTTCTTGAGGTAATCCCATATAACGTTCTTGATAAACATTATCATAAAGCAGCTGATTGGCTACTGCGGCTATCGCTATTCCTGTTTTATAGATTTGTGGATATTGTCCCAGCAGATTAAGCGTGCTTGAGCCACCTCCGCTCCATCCCCAGACTGCAATGCGTGAGCTATCTACGAAAGACCATTTCAATATTTCCTGTGCCGCCAGTGCCTGATCACGGATATTGAGCTGTCCAATATTACGGTAGATGCTTTTTCGCCATACATTGCCTTTGGGAGCAGGAGTACCACGGTTATCAAGCGAAATATAGATATAGCCGTCATGAGCCATATTTCCTTTGTATAAGCTATTGTATCCAGCACCAAAATTGTCCAGTACAGTCTGCGATGCTGGTTCGCCATACACCATAAAAACTACCGGATACTTTTTGCTGGTATCGAAATCAAGGGGTTTGACCATCCAGCCATCTAGCTCGATGCCTTCGGCAGTTTTGATTTTGAAAAATTCTGCAATACCGTCACTTGCTTTCTTTTGACGCTTAATTTCAAAGTCCACTAAGGTTTGATGGTTCGGTAGTGATACTACGGCATCATATTTAAGTTCAGCACGATTACTGAAGTTAAAGATCGCCGTCTTACCGTCTTTAGAGATATCATAGACGCAAGTTCCCTCAAACGATGTAGGTGTGAGCCTTTTGGGAGAGCCACCTTTAGTAGAGACGCTATACAGATATTTTTGAGTCGCATTAGTAGGAGAAGCAGTAAAATAGATTGTTTCTCCTTTTGGATCTAGAAAATCAAGATTAATAATGTCATAATTTGCTTTCGTAATGAGCTTTTCATTACCTTTTAAGTCGATTTGATAAATTTTTCGCCAGCCGTCTTTTTCAGAAACCCATATAAATGCTTTCCCTTCCTGGATCCAGTCCCAGCCCGAAGGGTCGTTATTATTCCATCTTGCCTTGATATCGATCCATGAATTGCTCGTTTCGCGATGTATCGCTTGAGCTTCATGAGTAGCAATGGAAGCTGTGTAAATTTTACTCTCGTTTTGTTTCCTGTTGAGTTGCTGAAAAATAAGCTGTTTGCTGTCCAGACACCATTCCATGCGCGGAATATAATGCTGTTCAGGATCTCCGGGGATATTGATATGATGGCTGTCTTTGCTAGCAAGTTCATAAGTCCAAATCGAGCACGCGCTTGGTGATTGTCCTACCTTTGGGTATTCGACAGGGATGGTAAAAGAGTAGAGACTATCCGTATTATTGATCATTAGAAAATTGCGGATACTACGTGCATCAAGCTTCCAGTATGCAATCGATTGGCCGTCGGGAGACCACCTAAAACCATCTTTGCAACCAAACTCTTCTTCATAGACCCAGTCAAATGTTCCATTGATCATTCGGTCAGTACCATCGGTTGTGACTGCACTGATGGCTCCATTCGTTAAATCTTCAACATAAATATTATGGTCAGCTTTGTTTACATAAGCCACTTTGTCATTTAGGGGACTGAACTTTGCAAACATCAACTGAGCTGAAGGAAACTGCTTCCCCAATTGTTTCAATTGGTTTGACTGTTTGTTATACACCCAGTAGTCTCCTCTTGTATTCTCGCGCCACACCTTCGCACTATTTGTATAGATTAAAATTAGTTCCTTATTCTTGGATATGGAAAAATTCTCAACTTTTAATGCTGTTTTCATTCCCTGAGGAACAAGTAATTCATGAGATAAAAAGATTGTTCTGGAACCGTTTTTAGGATTGACGGTTTCTATTCCTTTATCCGAAAATTCATAATATTGATCACCATTTTCCATCCAGAGTCTCTGAGCAAAGAGTGGATTGGATACGTAGATAACTAATAACAGATTGACTATAATAAAATGTCTAATTCGATTCATTTGTTTATGATGTTTGTAAGTCAAATATTCAACGCACAGCGTTTCGCCATTTCGGCTTCCGGTATCCTTAATTGGGAGCATTGTCTTTAAGCTGATAGATTTCATTTACCTCCCGTTCCAGGTATTTTCCCAGACGTCTTGCCCCATTCTCCTGAATAATATAATTATCTTCGATACGGATACCGCCAAATTTGAGGTGTTTTTTCAGAAAATCATAATTGACAAAATCCCTATGCAGATTTTGCTGCTCCCAAAGCTGTGTCAGCTCGGGGATGAGATAAATGCCCGGTTCAACGGTAAGTGCGTTACCCGCTTCTAACTGCTTGCCCAGTCGTAGGGATTTAAGACCAAAAGTCTTGGTGTCTTTAGGCTCGGTTTCGGTATAGCCCACATATTGTTCACCGAGATCTTCCATATCATGTACATCCAAACCGATGAGGTGGCCGAGTCCACATTGAAAGAATAAAGCATGTGCATGGTTAGCTACTGCATCTTGCACGTTACCTTTCATAAATCTAACTTGTATCAGGCCCTCGACAAGAGCTTCACAGGCTTTTAAGTGGATATCTTTAAAGCGAGCTCCAACAGTTAATAAGCGTTCAGCAGATTTAAAAGCATGTAAAACGATCTGATAAATTTCCTCCTGTAAAGACGTGAAGCGTCTGCCTACGGGAAAGGAACGCGTTAGGTCGGAGGCATATCCGAGTGATGTTTCAACACCTGAATCGTTTAAAAGGAGGTCTCCCTCATGAACTTGATGAAATTGCATGTGGTTATGCAAAATTTCACCTCGTTTGGTAACGATCGGGGGATAAGAAAAAGACATGCCCTGATCTTGTGCAAAATGCTGCATGGCATTGCTGATCTGATACTCATAAAGACCGGGTTTGGTCATCTGAATGGCAAGACGGTGCATATCCACAGCGACGTCCACAGCTTTCTCTAATTCAATAATTTCTTCTGCTGATTTAAGACTGCGTTGTGCGGCTACGGCCTGAATTAAAGCGATAGATGGTTGAAACTGTTCAACCGGACAATTAAGCAATTTCCCAAGCAATAATTTGTTGTGCGACTGATAAGGGGGGAGGTAATGGATCGAATTTTTTCCGCCTTTTTTTAGGTAGTCAAAGAGATGCTCAAAAGGAAGTAGCTTATGGATACCTGAAAGTGCAGCTTTTTCTGCCAGAGTCTGCTGCTGTCCCATCCAGACAATTTCATCGATGGTCATTTCATCGCCAAACAATACGGTTTCTCCCAGGTCAATATCGAGCACAGCGGCTAATCGAGGGCTTTTTATGCCGATATAATATAAAAAACTGCTGTCTTGACGAAAGGGGTAAGTATTGTGTTCAAAATTGATCGGATTTTCAATATTTCCCAACAACAAAACTTTACCTGAAGTAAATTTTGTAGTGAGTTCGTTCCTGCGGGTAATATAGATATTTGTGTTAAACATAAATTTTTGAAAATTAAGAGCGGCAATGGGGCCGTTATCTGATGAAAATATCAAAATTATTTTTATTCTGTTGTGTGGTAGCGTTTAGTTGAGATTTTAAATGGTGTCATTTATATTATAATATGCTAGCTAATATCGTTAAAAATTTATTTTTTGATCCGTGAAATAAGTGTCGTCAATAAATTGTTTATACGCTTGATACTTTTACGCTGTTACAATTGCTTACTTCAAGTGATTTATGCATCAAAACAAAATAATATTGGTATTTAATAAAGTTCGAAGTTTCCATTGAATATTAATTATCACAATTTATCAAAGTCTAATTGTATTTTAACCTTGTTTTTTGAAAAATATTAGGTTATGTTATGTGATTTTATGACCTACCGATTGCATAATCGGTAGATATGCTAAATATTATCCCATTATATACATATTTTGTTTTTGTTTTTATATCTATCGCGGGGATATCTTTACTTGTTTCGTAGTTGTTATATTTATGTTAACTAAACAGTAGTAGTTTTGAACATAAACTTATGAAACCCTATGAAAACGCTCCAATTTAATGTGCCCTGTATGCAGGGCCAAAGCCTCACTGTACAAGAAGATATTTTAGAAACTTTTTATCCGCACCTTCACAGACACCAGGAAGCACAGCTCATGTGGATAATAAAAGGAAAGGGAATATTGATTGTTGAAGATACGTTACACCCTTTTAAGGAAAATGATATTTTCTTCTTGGGAGCAAATCAACCACATGTATTTAAGTCGTCTTCTCAGGATGGTTTTTCAAATGAATCCCGCTCTATCTCTATTTTTTTTGATCCAAATGGTAAGCTCAAGTTAATGTTTTCTTTGGAGGAATTTGAATCGTTAAATCAGTTTATTTACAACAATTCATGTGGTTTTAAGATCCCAGATGAATATTTCATGCAAATTTCAGAGAGAATTTTACAATTGAAATCTTCAGATCAGATGGATAAATTGATGCATTTTTTCTACCTTTTGCGATCTTTGGCGACTATATCGAGGGACACAGATCCACTTTGCGCAGAAAGAGGTGAAGTGATACTCGACCCAATTCATAGCTCCAATCGAATTGATCTAATCTGTAATTATATTAAAGAAAACTATAAACATGATCTTAGTCTCGAGGATGTCGCTGACCATGCAAACCTCACGCCTCAGGCATTTTGTAGGTATTTTAAAAAACATTGTGGGGTTACTNNCTTTTGTCGCATATTTAAATCGAATACGAGTTAAAGAGGTTTGTAATCAATTGAACGAAGATCATCTAGATAGTGTTTCGTTTATCGCGTACAGTTGTGGATTCAATAGTATTACCAATTTTAATCGTGTATTTAAACAGATTATCGGCTGCAATCCTAAAGAATATGTTCAACACTATAAACAGACACTCTACTCAGTTATATAAACATAAGAGCCTTGCAATGTAATTCTTTCCTAATATTTCGTCTTTGAATTTCAAATATAGGATGATTTTTTACTTGATCTTGTTTTTTTGTTTTAAACTTTTGTTTTTTATTTTGGTTTTGTTTGTTTTTTATTAGGATGTAATGGAAAAGTGATTGTTAATGTGTTTTTTTTGTGCTATTTCGGTTTTGTGTCTTGATATTTGTTGATTTTATTTAACATTTGTGGTTAATAATCGGGTAATAGTTGTCAAGATTCGGTTAGTAAAGAGGATGAGAGGTCGATAACTTAGTTTATAATAAAAAGCACTATAAACTAAACATCTGAAACTAAACTTATGAACAGAAAAAGCATTGCTATGCTAGCCGCTACAGTCTTAGTAAGCTCGGCAGTATATGCGCAAACAGTTTTGAAGGGGAAGGTGGTCGACCAAGACGGGAAACCTATCCCTGGAGTTACAATCACACTTAGAGATGGAACCGGTACACAGACTGGGCAAAATGGAGAATTTACAATAAACTACAAACAGGCCGGGCAACTAAGTGTTTCGGCTATTGGTTACAATCGTAAGGAGGTTAACCTGACCAACCAGACGACACTAGAAGTTACTCTATTGTCCGATGAAAGAAATTTGGAAGAGGTAGTTGTAACCGCCATGGGCATTACTAGAGAAAAAAAATCTTTAGGTTATGCTACTCAAGAAATTAAGGCGAGTGAGTTAACTGATGCAGGACAACATAGTTTAACAGGCGCTTTGGCGGGTAAAGCAGCGGGAGTTCAAGTCAATCAATTTGGTGGTGCAATAGGTTCTTCAGCTCGTATTTCAATTCGAGGCAATTCCTCGTTACAAAAAGATCAGCAACCATTGGTTGTTGTTGATGGTATCCCAATTACAAATGATGCACAACGTTCGGGTGATAATACCTACACAGGGGTTGACTATGGGTCGGGATTGAACGATATTAACCCGGATGATATTGAAAGCTTTAATATTTTGAAAGGTGGGGCGGCAGCACTCTACGGTATGCGTGCAGGGGCTGGCGTTATTATGATTACAACGAAATCCGGTAAACGTGCAGCCAATGGGGTACAAATTTCCTATGATGGAAATTTTTCCATTGATAGGGCCGTCAATTTACCAAAGTACCAAAATCTTTATGGCCAAGGGTCTAGAGGAGATGAGTATAGTTACAAAACTTTAGGAGAAGGAGAATCGTATCAGGACTATGTTCTTAAGAATGCTTTTAGTTATGTTGATGGTACGGGGGAATTTGGCGTCAATGATAATATAGATGAATCTTGGGGGGCAAGGATGGATATTGGATTGATGATTCCACAATTTAATAGTCCGGTTGTAAATGATGTACGTCAGGCTACTCCTTGGATTTCCAATAAAAATAATGTAAAGCAATTTTTTCAGACAGGTTTTTCTCAAAACCATAATATCTCCCTGCTTTCTAAAACAGATCGTTCTTCGACTCGTGCATCTATTTCTTTTAGGGATCAACGTGGAACTGTTCCTAATACAGATCAAAAAAAATATACAGCTCAGTTAAATAATGAATATAAAATTAGTGACAAATTTTCTTATGACATAATGAGTAATTTCACACGTACCGAAAGTAATAACCTAGTTATGCAAGGGTACGATAGCGCGAATCCGATGAATGGATTGATCTGGTTTGGACGACAGGTAGATATGCAAGATCTGAAGAATAATTGGGATCAGCGTGATGAGCAAGGAAATTACACTTATTATAATTGGAATTCCGCGTATCATATGAATCCATTTTATACCATGCATGAGTCTCAAAATGCACTTAAAATGAACCGTATTTTCGGAAAAACTTCATTGCATTATCAACCTTTTGATTTTTTGAGATTTGAAGGCCGGGTGGGTTTAGATTATTATAATACGCATACTTTCGAAACAACCTATTTTAACTATGACAATCAGAACGGAAAATTCAATGAAATGAAGAATAGCAATTCTGAATTCAATGCAGACTTTATCGCAAACTTTAATAAACAATTTGGTGATCTAAGTTTAACAGGAATTTTAGGTGCTAATTATCGAGATTACCAATTTGAAACAAATACACTAGGAGCGAAAGGATTGAATGTATTAGGCGTATATACAATCAGCAATAAAATTGGGGATGCTTATACTTTGATGGATCATGCTAAAGGACGTTCAAATTCTGTCTATGCACAAGCCAATTTAGGATGGCGTGATCAGTTGTATTTAGATGTAACGGCGCGGAACGATTGGTCGTCGACATTAAAAAAATCGTTTTTTTATCCGTCAGCTAGTTTAAGTTGGTTACCTACAACGAGTTTTGAAGGATTGAAAAGTGATTTCCTGAATTTCTGGAAGTTGCGGTTTAATATCGTAAAGGTCGGTAATGCGACGCGTCCATATCAAAATGGAAATTACTATTATGCACAGACAGATTCTTATAATAATTTAGCTCAGATGTATAAGAGTATGACTTATGCAATTGAAGGCTTAGAACCAGAAGCAATTACTTCATACGAAATCGGAACAGAGTTAGGTTTATTGAAAGATCGTTTACACGTAGATTTTACCTACTATCAAAAGACAAATAAAAAGCAATTGCTTCAGGTTTCAACGTCCAATGTGGTTGGTTTTAGCTCGATCTTCCTGAACGCCGGTGAGATCAAAAGTAAGGGTGTTGAACTGCAGTTACGAGGGGATATCCTAAAAAGAGAAGATGGACTAAATTGGACAACAACAGTTAACTTCTCGAGGGATAAAAATAAGGTTGTTGAACTTTATCCACAATTGGATTTAAAAGATTACAGGATTGGCTGGACTTGGGGTATTTCCAATATGGCATCTGTGGGTAAGCCTTGGGGGAACTTAGTTGGCCCTGGCTTTGATCGTGTAGAGGATGGTCCAATGAAAGGAGCGATAAAAATTGGTAATAATGGATTGGTTGCTACCCCGCTAGATGCTCAGGATATTGGTAACGCTGTGCCGGATTTCTTAGCTTCTATGCGCAACGATTTTACCATCAAAGATTTCAGATTTGGATTTATGCTTGATTTTCGAAAAGGTGGTGATGTATGGTCACAAACCATGTCCCATGGTTATGTTACAGGTATAGCTGAAATTACAGCTGCTAATGGCATTCGTGAACGCGCAATTGTGGCAGGNNAGAGATGTAATGACGAACGAAAAATTTGCGATGTCGGATGGAAATGGTGGCTGGGTCGAAAATACGATCGAGACCAGTGCTCAAGATTGGTACGAAAACGGTGGAATTGCTGAAATGTATGTTTTTGATGGTTCCTTTTTGAAATTGAGAGAAGCTTATATATCATATAACTTACCTAAACATCTCTATAGTAAAATAAAAGGAATTAAGCGTGCTAATATTTCTGTCACGGGAACGAACTTAGCTATGTTGTGGGTACATAAATCTAATACGATGCGTTTAGATCCGGAAGCGGGAGGTGTTTCGAGTGATTCAAGAGGAGTAGGATTTGAACAAGCGACTGTCCCTAATTCAAGAAGTATAGGTCTTAAACTTGGTTTTACATTTTAAATTTCAGGATAAAGTTTAGAACTAAATAAAAATAAATTTATGATTATGAATACTTTTATTAAAAAACTAAAATATACACCAATTCTAGCAGCACTTTTAATATCGGGATGTACCAAAAATTTTGAAAAAATTAATACGGATCCAGATGCATTAACAGATGTTCCACCACAGAATATGCTGGTAAATGTGATGAGAAATGCGGGAGATCAATTTGGTGGCGATGTAGATGGTTATGGTACATTTGCAGGTTACATTGTTAAAATTCAATATCCAGATAATCTAGGGGGGCTGATTCCTTCGAATAATACTTACGGTAATCGTTGGGCAGCTTGTTATTACAATATCACCCAAATGATGGATCTATTGAAGAAAACAGAGGATAAAGCGGAAGGATATAAAAATACCCGAATTATTGCTAAAATATGGAATAACTACATGTGGTCCTATTTATTGGATGGTTGGGGAGATATCCCTTATTCAGAGGCGTTTCAGGGTCGACCAGAAGACGGATCTATTTTGAAACCCAAATATGATAAACAAGAAGATATCTTTCCTACGGTCTTAAAAGACCTTAAAACTATAGCTGATGAATTGGCTGCTGGGATAGGTACAGATGAAATAGGTGACTATGATATTATTTATGGAGAAGCCAATAGCGGTAGTGCAGACATAAAGGAACAAATGTTAAGATGGCAAAAATTCTGTAATTCACTACGTTTACGTATGGCGATGCGAATTTCTTCCGTTGCTCCGGCATTAGCGAAATCCACTATTGAGGAAATTGCGGGTAATACAAAAAAATATCCTGTTATTGAAACAAATGCCGAAAGTTGTCAGATGTTCTTCCCTGGTACTCTACCTTATATGGAGCCTTGGTATGAATCCGGTATCTACGGTAAGCGTATCAATAATTGGGGAATGTTTGATATTTTTATTGATCATTTAATTGCCACAAAAGATCCAAGAATAGCTTCGATTGCAGGAAAAAATAATGCGGGTAAGTATGTCGGATTTGTAAACGGTTCATTGACCAATCCCTCTCCCTCAACCTCGATTTCTTGGATTGGTGATCATTATATCAACAATCCCGCTGGAGCAGTACCTTTCTATAGGGCTTGTGAAACTTATTACATATTAGCAGAGGCAGCTTTGTCAGGGTACAATGTTGGAATTTCCGCAAAAACAGCTTATGAAACGGCAGTTACGCTTTCTATGCAAGATAATAATGTAGCAGCTGAAGATATCACAACGTATCTTGCTGATGCAGGTAAGTTTGATGATACGAAAAGCCGTATTTACTGGGATATGTGGGTAGCGTTGTTTAAAGAAAATTTTGAGGCATGGAGCTTATATAGGAGAACTGGTATACCAACTACAAACTATCCTTCGAAAATTCAAAAATTCGAAACAGTGCACACCGATCAACCATGGCGTTTGCCGTATCCGAATAATGAATATTTGTATAATGCAGAAAATGTTAAGGCTGCAGCAAGTGGAACGGTTGATTATAATTGGGGTAAGCGACTATGGTGGGCAAAAGATAATGGCAAAAAATAGTTTCATATGTTTATTTTTGCGCAGCGAGGCAATTTCGATTGTCTCGCTGTTTTAGTTGTACTCTCCCTGATTATTTTTTTAAAAAACTTGTTGATCAACGGTTTGTGCCGGAGTTTCTTTTCTCAATTCGACAACGGTTACGGTTTGCAAGAATAAGCGCATCAAGGCGAAGACGGTATTTAAAGGAATAGCTGTAGCTAGAAAATCTACAATGGACTGGTTCCATAACTTCAAACTTCAATTAGTCATAAATGATAGAGGCGAGATTTTGAATGTTCTGATTATGGCATGGACGCAAGACCTCTGCTTCGCTATCGTTCCGTGTCTCCTTCGATGCATCTTCGTATCAGGATCAGGATGTATCCGTGGTGAGAGCGACATGAGTCCGTGGTGAGTCCGAGTTAAACTCGGAGATAAGAGAGTTGCATGGCTGTCAGAAAATGCTCTTATCTGCTCCTAAGTACGAATAAGGCCCGAAGATGCCTCGAATCATCTTCGAAGAAGGGGTTAAATAGTCGATAAGACACGGACTCCGTTCTGAAAAATAACATCAGTGAAACACTATTGAAGGTACTCAACGGATTTATATCTGGTAAATGGAGAAATGTGCCAAATAGTTTTGTCGTATTCGGTTAAAAATAAAAAAATCTAGTTTGCTAAAAAACGTAACGTTACGATTGCCCCCCCCGGTTACCCACTGAACATAAAAAAAGGTTTTCAAACG
>NZ_DLJD01000025.1:0-1915 GCF_002484085.1 Sphingobacterium sp. UBA7625 | reverse complement strand
CAAGAGTTATTTCAAAAAAAATGTTAAATCTTTTTAAAAAGAATACTTGAATTGTGCCCACCAAAACCGAAGGCATTGCTCATGGCTGTTTGAACTGTCTTTTCCAACGGTTGGTTTACAACAATATTGATTCCATCGGGGATTGTAGGGTCTATATTTTCGATATTTATAGTTGCAGGAATTACATTATTGTTTATGGATTTTATCGCAATAATCGCTTCAATTGCACCTGCAGCTCCGAGCAGGTGACCGGTCATTGACTTGGTCGAACTGACCCAGAGGTTGCTGGATTTACCAAATGCCAGTTGCATCGCTTTCAGTTCGGCAATATCACCGACGGGAGTAGAAGTAGCATGAAGATTTAAGTAATCTAATTGCTCACTGTTTATTTGGGCTTCTTCCAGAGCAAGTGACATTGCCTTGGCTGCACCTATACCTTCTGGGTGAGGGGAAGTCATGTGATAGGCATCCGCAGTCATGGATGCGCCGACAAGCTCAGCATAGATCTTTGCACCTCTTTTCTTGGCATGCTCATATTCTTCCAGTATCAGGGCCCCGGCGCCTTCTCCCATGACGAACCCATCCCGATCTCGATCAAATGGCCTACTTGCCGTTTTGGGATCATCATGCCTACCCGACATTGCTTTCATGGCAGAGAAACCTCCTACCGAGGCAGGAGTAATGGGAGCTTCCGATCCGCCGCTAATAAAGACTTTTGCTTTTCCTAACCGAATATAATTGAAAGCATCCATGAACGCTGTATTGGAGGTTGCACAGGCAGATACAGTTGTATAATTGATGCCCTTCAGACCGAATTTCATTGATATCATTCCCGAAGCCATATTAACAATAAGCCTTGGGACGAAAAATGGGCTGAATCGAGGGACATAATTACCCTTTACATAGTTTTCAACTTCATTTTCGAATGTTTCCATTCCCCCTTGTCCAACACCCCAAATAACACCAAAATCGAATGGATCCATTGTATTCGGATCCAGACCGGAATCTTCTAAGGCTTGCGATGCGCTATATAGGGCATATTGTGTAAAGAGATCACTTCTCTTGATCTCATTACGATCGAGGTATTTTTCCGGTTGAAAGTTTTTGATTTCGCTCGCGATTTGCGTCCGAAATAGAGACGCGTCAAAGCGGCTGATGATAGCTGTACGGTTTTCACCGCGTAAAATATTATCCCAGAATGTATCAATGTTATCTCCTAATGGGTTGATTGTCCCCATTCCGGTAATTACAACTCTTTTCATTTTTATGATATTAAAATTAATGTATAAATATACCGATTGGTATGTGTTCGTTTAAAAAAATTAGATTTTGATCTCCCGATCTACCATTTCTTTCATATTATCCAATACAATAGTTAAATCTTTACCGCGTCCTGAAATTTTTGAAAGTAAAATACCGCCTTCGATCATGGCCATGAAGGTAACCGCAAAATGTTCAGCAGAAATATGCTGTTTAAACTCTCCAGACTTAACACCTTCTTCCAATATCGAAATCAATCGTTGCTTCCAAAGTGCAAATGATCGTCTGACTTTGGGAGTCAAAAAAGGCAAGGAGTCATCAGCCTCGATAGCAGCATTCATTAGCGGGCATCCACCCGAAGCCGCGATATTTTTGAAATTTTCTTTGTAGAAATCAAAAAAAGCAAAGAGTTTCTTTAAGGATGTCTTTTGTTGGATAATCTGCTGATCTACTCCATCTGCTATTTTTTTACTTTGATAACTATAAACATGGAGTGCCAAGTCATCTTTGTCTTTAAAATTACCGTATATACTGCCTTTTGTTAAACCTGTAGCAGTAGTGATGTCGGAAAGGGAAGTTGCAAAATAGCCCTTTTTATTAAAAATAGGAGCCGTTTTTTCAATGATAAATTGCCGTGTCTGTTCTGCTTTTGACA
>NZ_DLJD01000052.1:0-22505 GCF_002484085.1 Sphingobacterium sp. UBA7625 | reverse complement strand
AACAAACAAAAGAGCCGTTCCATATGTTGGAACGGCTCTTTTGTTTGTTATATTTTCTTTAGTCCTGAACCTGTTTTTGCTTATCAGCCTGTTTTAATTTTCTTATCTTCCACCAAAGCACGGCTACAGCCAGCACAAAACAGACGACCGCAATGATCGTCAAAGCCCATAGCGCTTTGTTGGTATGGTAGTTTTCCGCATGCTGAATAAATAGCAGTCTAAAAATCCGCAGATAATGTGTCGAAGGAATCACGTTGGCAATCCCCTGTACCCAGCCCGGCATTAAACTCGCCGGCCAGGTAAATCCGCTCAAAATAAAAGCAGGCGTCGCAATTACCATCAAGACCTCCGTTGACTTTAACTGAGAAGGTAAAATCATACTCACTAATACACCAATAAAGCAAACCGCCAGCAGAAACACGAAAGTGCATAACACAAAACGGCCAAAGTCAGCATGCAGAGGCATTCGATAATATTTCCCAAAACCCCAATACAGCAGCAATATTCCAATCGACATCAATACATAAGGCAATATCTTGACGAGAATAAGTCCAATCGGATTGGAAATTTTCCGAACAAGATCAGGGAAGGTATTCCCCTCAAACTCCGAAGAAAAAGATAATGCCAAGCCCAATAACAAGACCTGTTGCAATACGGTGATCAATACTCCGGGCAACATAAAATAGAGGTAATTACCGCTTCGAATATTTTGCTTAACTATCGTTGTCTTAAACGGTTCATATTGTTGAGCGGCCACCTTTGCTGGTACACCACGCTTCATTTGCGCCTGAATCTGAATACCCGCTTTCATCGTCATCGCACAGACGTTAACGGCCATTAACGCCGTATTGGAAGTCAACGTATTCGCACCATCAACGAATACGGTCACCTCGGGTAGACGGCTTTGTTGTACCCCCGAAGCAAAGCCCTTGGGGATATGAACAATGGTTGTTGCATCGTATTGGATCGCAACATCCTTCGAATCAAACAAAGATGGTAATACCTTCGCTACCCGAATGCTTTCATTGTCCGAAAGCATATCTATAAATGAACTACTTAAGGGGCTATTGTCTTCATCAACAACAATAACAGGCATTTCAGTGACCTTTCCCTGTTGGTACACATGACCAACGAGAACACCATACAATACTGGTGCGCCTAAAAAGAGCATCAATAAAACCTTATTGTTAAAAAAGAGCTTAAACTCCCGTTGGATTAATTCTAAAAATCTTTTCACATCCATTCCCTTTAATTCGTATGGAGAACCACAAGCGTTTTTGTTAACAAATCTTTTGTTCCAGCCATATCCTCGGGGACAACCTTTAATTCAAAGAGTGCTTGCTGTGGATCAAAATCTGGATATGCTGAAGCGATATTGGCATAAGAATTCAATGCTTTTACGCTAACGATCTTGGCCGATACCTTTTCGTTGCTCCGATAAGGTATCTCTACGGTTACCACAGCCCCCTTCTGCAATTTCCCGATCTGATTTTCCGGCAGTGTAAACCTAAAATAGATAGAACGGTCAAGAAAGCCATTTACAATGGGATAGCCGGCCATGGCCAGTTCTCCCACTTTGAGATTGATGGTTTCTACGCTCATGTCCTGCGGCGCAATCACATATTTCTCCTGAGCAGCAACATTCACTTCAGACATGGCGCCAAGTGCTCTTTCTTTTTGACCTAAAGCCATAATCTGTTGTTCCTGCCGAGCTCCGCCTCGCGCTTCCGCCATTTCGGCTTGCGCAGCCAAGTATTGGTTTTTTGCGCCTTGGTACTTCGCATAAGTTTCATCATATTTCTGTTGTGGAATCAAACTATCCTGCAATAAGGCTTCAAGTCGACCAATGGATTTCTTCGCAAATTCATACTGCTCTTTCAAGCCATCTACCTTTGCTTGCAGTTGGACTAGCTGTCCTTTGGTCGCACCTTTGACGGCCATATTATATTGTGCGTCGGCAGATTGCAGCGCCCCTTTCGCCTGCTCCTCCTTTGCGTCCACCTCAGGAATACTCAAAATAGCCAAGGTATCCCCTGCGCGGACAAAGTCACCCTCCTCAACTAAGATCCTGGCGATTTTTCCGGGTACCTTTGTGACGACGGTCACCTGTTCACGTTCTACTTTTCCCTCAATAGGTTTTTCTTTCACTTGATTTGTACAGGAAACAAAAATAGACAAGGCCAATATCCCATATAAATTTTTCATGTTACTCATGTATAGTTTGTAATAATTTTCCAGAAGTATGTAATAATTCGACGGCAGCATTTCGTTGCTGCAAAACGTTATTAAAATAACCGAGGTTAACCTTATACCAGTCATTTTCCGCCGCCAGCAACTCCGTCACATCAATCAACCCGGCCTGATATTGCTTTACGGCCATTGATAAGTTGTTTTCAGCGACTTTCAGCTGTTGTTCACCTACTTTCAGTTTTTGATTTCCGGTACTGTAACCTACCTTATTTTTACTTAACAACAGATTAAGTTTTTCCGCTGTATCTTCCCTTTTTGTCGCATTAATGGTTTGGTCAAGCTTAACCTGTTTAATTTTATTATGATGTTCTCCGCCGGTATAGAGGTCCCATTTTACCCCGAGCCCGACCAATAGATTTGGACTTCCTTTGATTGAATTTAAGGGCAGATTCACTGTTCCCAATAGCGGCTGGTCTTTTATGCTCAATTTTGAATTGAATACATTTAAGTAATTTGCCGATCCAAAAGCAAAAACAGCCGGTAGAGATCCCCCCTTTTCCTTTTTGTATAAATAATCATAAGCTTTTGATGATGCTTCCAGGGCTTTAAGTTCCGATCGCTGCTCAACATCATTGGGTATTTCCGACAAAAATATCGGCTTTAGTCCATAGTGAATGCCGCCGACTTCCTGAAAAGAAACTCCAGTTTCCTGCTCAATCTTCTGACAGAGGAGATCACGATTTCCGGCAAGCTCCACCTTCTTCTCCTCTAATTCGAGGAGCGCCAATTTGAGTTTATCTCGATCATAGGGAATAGCCAGGCCATTTTGTATCGCTTTATTGACTTTCTCCTGCTCTTTTTTTAGTCTCTTTTCCGAATCTGCGATAAGTTTGTCGACTTCGTCCAGCAGCATCAACTGGTCAAAAGAAGCGATAATATCCTTTGAGAGCGTCTCTCGGCTCGCAGATTCCAAATATTGTTGTGCCAGGGCTTTCTCTTGGAGTGCCTTTATGCCATTGGGAATCTGTAGTCCTGAAAAAATAATTTGTTTTACCGAAACACCCGCATATGCGGCCTGCCCATGCATGCTGAATCCGGTCGCACCCTCAAAAAGTCCCAGGTTCAGCAGTGGAACATTCACGGTCGGAATATCCACGCTACCATTGCTATGCACATACCCATATAACCCCAATGCGGAAACATGTGGCAGCCTGTTGGCTTTTACTCCTTCGGCTTCCAGCCTTGCTTTATCAACTTCATATGCCTTCAGTTTTAACTCCTTATTTGTTTGAAAGGCCTTTTGAATAATATCTTTTACCGATGGGTCAATCATTGACTGCGCATGCAGCTTATTTAAACCCATAAGCGATGCAAAGGTGAACAAACCCATACATAGTTTCTTATTCATCATATGATTCATTTATTCTTTAAAAAATAGGGCAACAACCGTTCTTCTGTTTAACAGCAAATAGTAAAGTATGTTTTACAACATGCCATTTTTTCCAAGATAAGAAAAAAGTATAGCCCATATATGACTCAAATTCTCGTTTTTGGCTTTATAGCTAAAATATCCAATAAGAAGAGAATCCGTTATTAATTTTCATTTTGTTAATTATTAAGTTATCTTTGGAGAACGAATTGAAATTTTGGTAATGAAGCCGACCTCTTTATTCGATAATAACAAAAAGAAGTTTTTTACCCTAACCCACTTTTGCCTCCACGCAGAAAACTATGTTGCTTACTGATACACATACACACATCTATTACCATTCAGGTACCAATAAACTGCAAGAACACCTACAACGTTGTTTAGACAACAATATAGAACGTCTTTTTTTACCAAACGTAAATAGTGCTTCCATCAAACCTGTATTCGATACGGTTGCAGCTTATCCAGAACACTGTTTTCCTATGTTAGGACTACATCCCTGCGATGTTAAGGAAAACTATGTGGACGAGTTAAACAACATCCAAAAGAGCTTGGAAAATAACAAAGTCCATGCCATAGGTGAAATCGGACTGGATCTTTATTGGGACAAAAGTACGCTAAACATCCAAAAAGATGCTTTTCGAACACAGGTAAAATGGGCTAAGGAACTCAATTTACCGATAGATATTCATTGCCGTGAGGCATTCACCGAATTGTTCGAATTATTGGAGGAACTTAAAGATGATAAGCTATTTGGTATCCTCCATTGTTTCACGGGGACCTTGGAACAGGCTCAGCATGCGATTAACTTGGGCTTTGCACTTGGAATAGGAGGTGTTGTCACCTTTAAAAAAGCAGGATTGGACAATGTCGTCAAAGAAATCGACCTAAAACATATCGTCCTTGAAACAGATGCGCCCTACCTCGCCCCTGTTCCTTATCGGGGTAAAGAAAATGAAAGCAGCTACCTCGTGTATGTTGCCCAAAAGGTTGCCGACCTACACGCGATTTCCGTTGAACAGGTCGCAGAAATTACAACCGCGAATTCAAAACGTATTTTTGGTATATAATCTATAGAATCCCATGCACAATATTTTTATTATCTACACTGGCGGAACCATAGGAATGGTCAAAGACGAAACGGGTACTTTTGTCCCCTTCGACTTCGAGCTAATCAAGCGTAATCTTCCTGATTTAAGCCGTCTGGATTATAAACTGACCGTACACTCTTTCGAACCGATCATCGACTCTTCCAACATGAAACCGGAAATCTGGATTGAAATGGCCCAGATCATCAAAGATAATTATGCGAACTACGATGGGTTTGTCATCTTACATGGATCAGATACGATGGCATTTACAGCGTCTGTGTTAAGTTTTATGCTTGAGGGCCTGCAAAAGCCAGTCATTCTTTCCGGATCACAATTGCCTATTGGAGAGATCCGCACAGATGCACGCGAAAATATGATGACAGCGCTGGAAATTGCTTCTGCCAAACAAGATGGTATTTCGATTATCCAGGAAGTATGCATCCTGTTCGACAACAAATTATTCCGGGGAAACCGCTCTTTCAAATATAACTCAGCCAAATTTGAAGCATTTAGATCCCCCAATTACCCTGTACTTGTCGAAGCAGGCATTCACCTTAAATACAATACCGACGCGTTATTAAATAATATTGACAAAGAATTTATCTTACATACCAAACTGGATAACCGCGTTGCTGTATTGAAACTCTTTCCGGGAATATCCGCGCAGACCATCAAATCTGTCCTGGATTCGGATGTACGATCTATTGTGATGGAAACTTTTGGTTCGGGAAATACCACGACAGATAGCTGGTTTCTAGACCTATTAAAAGGAGCCATAGATCAAGGGAAAAATATCCTTAATATTTCACAATGTAAGGTTGGTTCAGTCGAACTTGGGCGGTACGAAACCTCACAAGGCCTGAAAGCCATCGGTGTGCTCAATGGATATGATCTTACATTTGAAGCTGCTGTCACTAAGCTTATGTACCTCCAGGGCGAGCTCGAAGATCAAAAAGAAGTGGCCTATTGGGTAGAAAAAGATATTCGCGGCGAACTGACGGTTAACGATTAGAAAAAAGTACTATGACCTTTCACCTATCTCCGCCAGGACTTCAGCTACCACAAAATTACTTCCGCCCACAAAAATCAGATCCCCCCTTTCGTATGCAGCCTTCGCCGCAGAAAAAGCCTCCTGTACAGAAGAATATTCTCCACCATTCAGGTCAAAAGCCACGGCCTCCTGACGCAGTAAATCTGGGGGCAGTGCCCTCGGCATATCCGGTGCAGCAAAATAATAAACTGCATCTTTGGGCAGGTAAGGCAACATATGTGTCAGGTCTTTATCGCGCATAGCTCCAATGACAAAATGTAATTTGTTATAGGTAGTCGCATTTAGATTTTTCAACACCTCATGAATGCCGTCCTCATTGTGTCCGGTATCGCAGATGACAAAAGGATCTTTGGAGAGCTGTTGCCAACGTCCCTGGATACCTGTGGTAGACTGAACATGCTTTAAGGCTTCATGTACATGGAACGAGCTGATTTCAAAACCTTGCTTACGTAGTTCATCCACAGCCAAAAGAACACCGGCAAGATTCTTCACCTGATAAGAACCTTTGAGGTCAAGTTGATAAATATCTTCGGCACCATTTCCATCAATCGCTTCAATATGCAGGTAATCCTGGTCAACGCTCAACATCCTGGTCTGATAAACCTGAGATGCAAATTGAATGGGGGCTGCCTCGGCATAAGCCTTATTCAAGAATACAGCTGCTGTTTCGGCAGCATACTCAGAAATGACCACAGGTGTATTTTTTTTAATAATACCTGCTTTTTCGCCGGCAATCTCTACCAATGTATTTCCAAGCAGATTCATGTGGTCAAAACCGATGTTTGTGATCACGGACAATAAGGGTTGAATAATATTTGTACTATCCAGTCTCCCGCCAAGTCCAACCTCAATAACAGCGATATCAACTTTACATTTCTCAAAATAGTCGAAAGCCATCGCTACGGTAATTTCAAAAAAAGAAGGCTGAACATCTTCGATCAGCGCCTTATGCTTTTGAACGAAATCCGTCACAAACTCCTGTTCGCACATGGCGCCGTTGACACGAATACGTTCTCTGAAATCCAGCAGATGGGGTGATGTATAGAGTCCGGTTTTATAACCTGCCTGCGCCAATATCGCCGCCAACATATGAGAGGTAGAACCTTTTCCGTTGGTACCTGCAATATGTAGGGTTTTGAATTTTCGCTGTGGATTATCCAGCGCATTGCAAAGTCTGATGGTATTGTCAAGGTCTTTTTTGAAGGCTGAGGCACCATCCCTTGTAAACATAGGCAATCGAGTATATAAATACTCGATTGCCTCTTTATAAGCATTCATCTGAATGATTTTATCTTAATCTAAAATTGAACACAATCCGCCCTGTTTGGGAATCTGGTGCATTAGCCAATTGATTTAGCCGTGCACCGCGGACAGCACGTTCACATTTCTCCAACAATGTTGGATCCGTGATTGTAGTACCTTTTACTCCCGCACGCGCATAGGTAATCACGCCTTGCTTATTCACTCTGAATTCCACAGCAACCTTACCGGCTTGTTGACCATTATCGTCAATGCTTGGTCGCTGGGTAAAACTACGGTTTTCAATAGACAACATCATATTGCCGTTACCTGATCCCCCCTCACCATAATTACTCGCCAAGGGATCGCCCAACTTAGAACCTTGGTTTCCCGGTGTTGTGCCAGTACCGTCTCCAGCACCCTTGCCATTGTTTTTATTGCCTTTGAAAAGCGCTTTCGCATTTGCCTGTGGTGCTACTTCTTTTGTCTGCTTAGTTGTTTCGGGCGCTTTTGATACCACTTTCTTTTCCGTTTTTGTGACGGCTGGAGCCTCTTCCATATCTTGCGTGACAACTGCTTTTTCGGCAACTTGTTGTGTTGGTGTAGGTGTTGGAGTCTCCACAGGATCTATCCGATCCGGTCGTTCACTATTTGCATTCGGATCAATAGAGGGTTCTTCTACACTCATGTAATCGTCGCCCATCCCCTCTGGAGAAGTTCCATAGTTTACAATCATACCGCCCATACCATACTCATCCGGTTCCTGCGCCTTAAAAACTACAAAGAAACCAATCAAAAGCAGTGATGCCATGACCAATGTAGATATTCCCAAAGCCTTAGGGAAATTATTTTCTTCATGTTGAAGATGATATCGCATTGTATAAATCTCCTATATTAACATATGAGCAATAAACTTCAAAAAAGTTTAATTGCCCCTACTTATCTTTTTTAGGTTCTGTTGCCAGCACCACTTTCACTTTCAGACGATTGGCTACATCCATGACCGAGATCACGTTCTGGATAGGAACAGTATTATCGACATACAGCATAATGGTCAATTCTTCGCCACTGGCCATCTGCGATTGGATTGCTGCTTCCAAACCTTCTACCGGAACAGGATTTTTATCGATAAAATAGCCCAACTCCTTTGTAATAGATACTGTAATTGTCTTTTTTGCAACAGATTGCTCACCTGCGCTTGACTTTGGCAACAATAGCTTGACCACTTGCGGATTCGAAACTGCCGACGCCAACAGGAAAAACAACATCAGGAAAAACATGATGTCGTTTAGCGCTGAAGTATGTACTTCGGCAGATGGTTTATTTTTTCTACTTCGTAAGTTCATTATCTTCCCGGTTCATCCAATAAATCAATAAATTCTACTGCATCGGTTTCCATACGTAAAATCAATCGTTCAACCATCATATTTAAGATATGATAGCCTAAATAAGCCAGGATACCGACAGCAAGACCTGACGCTGAAGATACCATTTTCACATATAGACCACCGGATACGGATGCAATGTCGATACCACCCGCCAATTCTACCTCATGGAAAATCTTGATTACCCCAAAGATAGTACCAACGAAACCAAGCATCGGAGCGATCCCGGCGATAATACCAAGGATATTGATATTTTTCTCCAATTTAGCTACTTCCAATTTACCGACATTCTCGATAGCCCCCTCAATGTCTTTGATCGGCCTGCCCACGCGTAACAGTCCTTTTTGCAACATGCGTCCTAAGGCCGAGTTGCTGGAGCGGCATACAGCCAACGCAGAGTCTAAATTTCCAGACAATACATTTGCTTTCACCTGAGACATCAAACTATTATCGTATCTGGCGGCTCTGCGAATGGTCAGATAGCGTTCAAAAAAGATAACCAATCCAATAAAGAACAGTAATAGGATTGGAATCATTATCCATCCCCCTTTGATCATCATATCGATCAAACTCATGTTTTCTGTACTAGCAGCAGCAGGTAATGGTTGTTGCGCAGCTTGATTAAACGTATCTACAGCAGCCCTTGCTGTATCTTGCACTAATGACATAATTATTAATAGTTTTATATAGTTTCTATAATGTTTCTACCCAAGCACCTTCAATTTTTGCCGCTACAGATTTTTGAGCGAGGTCAGCCTCTGCTTTTGTCATGTAGGTATTCAAGATGATCTTCTTTCTATTCCTTTTATACTTTCCTTCCACAGCGCGTGCAGTCTTGTAGCCTAGCATCCGAAGACGTTTTGCCTCTTGCTCTGCCTGAGCCATTGTCCGTGCCGAACCGATCACAACCTGATATTTCGGCTGTGCTACGGGTATGGATTCTTTAATGACTGGATCCGCCTGCAAAACAGGAGCAGCTTTCCCAGCCGCCGCTGTATTCTTGCCTACTTCTACGGCTGTACCCTTTAGCGAATCCGCCGTTGTTTTTGCTAAGGAATCCACTTTTTTTAAACTGTCCGCGGCGAGCACGTTGGATGATGAATCAGCAGTTGGCAGATTATTTTTCTGAACGGCTGTATCAGCAGCGGTTTTTAGTGCGCGCCGGGCTCCACCAAACAACGAATTTTTCAATCCCGGATTCGTATACAATACGCCTACAGCAATCATGACCAGTACAATGGCTGCTGTTAGCCAGTACCAGATCGCATTCGAATTGCGTGGCTCCTCTTCGTAAATATGGGGGGCATAAGCAGAATTTGCAGCAGCAATTGCGCCAACTTCTTTCTGCGTGTCAATTTGCTCCTCCGTAGATGTTATGGTATCCTCCGGACTAGCTATAGCTGGTACTGCCACGGCGTCCAATAGTTCGGCATCCACAGGGCTAGCCTCTTCTTCAGCTTCTGGGGTATCGGACTCAATCTCCGATTCAACAATAGCTTCAGCAACCGGAAGCGAATCTGCATCGGCAAGAGCCGCGGACTCTTGTTCCTCCTGCTTAGCTTGCTCTTCATTTTCAACACTGTCTGTTGCTTCAACGACAGGTTCTTCTGCATTGATTTCCCCAACGACATGTTCTGATGGGACAGATTCGACCGACTCAGCAAGCCTGTGTTCATCTTCGCGCACCGGAATAACTGTTTCGATTTCAGGACCAACAAGATTGACAACAGGTTGAAAATTAAAGCCAGAGAGGTCCAGCGGTTTAAAAACCAAACTCGAACCATAGCTTATCAACAGACCGAGATCTTCCAGCTTCGCTTGACCAAATTGTCCCAGATCATTTCGCAATGCCCTAACGGTATCATCCAATATTTGCTGCGCCTGCACCAAACTCAAATGCTCCTGCTGTTGGATATAATGCACGATATTGAATCCCCGTTGTGCGGAATAGTCCAGCTCAACATAAGAAATGGGGGGCAAAAACACATTGTTCTGTTTATCGAATTGAGCCGGAGAATGAATTCTTTTGAACACACCTATTCCGGGCACGTATACTTCCGCATAGCGTCTTAATAAACTATTGATGTCTTTGCCTAGATTCATTGTTCTCTGATTTAAAATGCAAATTTATAATCTTAATTCGTTAAAACGAATAATTAAGACCACCAATTACATTGAAGCCCAATCTTGGATAATACATGTAACGTTCATATTCCTTTCCAAAGATATTATTTGCTTTCACGAAAACACCAAATTGTTTTTTAATTCGGTATTCAGCACCAGCATTTAAATCAGCAAAGGAAGCAATCGTCACCTTGTGACCACTCTCCGCTATACGAGTACCATCACTGTTATAATTGTAAACATACGCATAGGTATTACCTTGGCTAGAAAGCTCTGCATCGACGAAGAATTTATCCGAGATATTGAACCTTGCATTGGCTTGTAGCCTGAATTTCGGTAAGCCCCAGGCCTCTTCCTCATCGCTCAGGTTATAGTCATCAATAAATACTTTTCCACCTAAATTAACCAATTGTGATAAACGTACGTTGATCTCTCCTTCCAGTCCCATATGCTTCGCTTTGTTGATCTGGCCATCATATACCACATCAAAAGCCCAAGGAATATAACCGTTCTGGTCATTGCCAAATGTACTATTTTTAAATAAAGGTAATCCTTCGATCTGTTTGTAAAACACCTTTACTTTATAACCAAATGTTGCACCGGCATTACCTTTTAAACCACCATACACATTCAATTTTTCAATGGAATTGGCGATCCTGACGTTTGGTGCCAAATAAGGATTTTCCTTCGCAAAATTTCGGAAGGACCCCTGTCTTACATTACCATTAACTCCGGCAAATAAAGAGATATATTCCGGAGCCAAAGAAAAATCTGCTTCAACTGACGGAAAAACATTAAAACGGGACTCATCACCAAATTCCGAAGTCAGGTTAGCTCCCAAAGTGACATTATAGTTATCCCCCTTAAATCGAATGTACGGATTGATCAAAAACAAATTGTTCTTCACATTTGCCGTATCATTTTCGTTTTTGACATCGTTCATGGTGACACTCAGGTTGGCTCCAACATTGAAAGCGCTCATGCGTTTGTTGAGATAACCGGACAGCGCAAAAGAATTTTCTTTTGCCTTATAAGCATCCTTAAATAGGTAACCATCTACCTTTGCAGCGTAGCTCATCGCCTGCTCATTTTTTGGATCAACATTACTTGCCAGTTCACCATTTAAATAAATATCGGTGAATGTTTGCTTGTCCGGGGTAATATTCAATAATGTCGTCCCTGGTTGGTCAAATGTCTGACCGTAGAAATTTGTGCCATACCTATTGTAGCCTAAGGTACCTTTTACAGTCACGGCATCCAGCACACGGCGTCCGAAAATACCAATATCCTGTGTACTGAATTTCTGTCCATCAATATTGCCCTTTTGGCTTAAGTGTTTTGCAAATAGCCCAAAACGCGTATTTTCAAACTGCTCGGATGCCAAATATGCTTCACCTAAAATCGAGTTATAATTACCTATTCCAAATTTGACATAATTGCTGCTGTGTTCAAAAGGTTGTGCAAATGGTATTTCCTGCACATTCAATTGTTTCAGACCAGTATTGATATCCAATTTTTTATCAATGATATTACCGTAGTTTAATTTGGGCTGATATTCCCGTTTGTTGGTCATATCAGGACTACGACGGATTTTTACAGCATCAGCAAGAATCGGTTTGTAATCGCGAACAACATCAAAAGAATCAATAGTGACCGGTTTTTCAGGATCATTCTTCTTGCCTGTTTCCTGTGCAAAAGAATTCAATCCCACGCCCATCAAAAGCGCCGCTAAGGTATATTTCTTCACATTTCTATTTTGCAACTTCTTCATTGTATCCTATTTCTTTTTGTTGTTCAATTTATTTAGACGCTCTTTTGCAGCAGGCAAAATATCGTCTTTCGCATCGTAGTTATCCACAATTGATTCCAATGTCGCTTTCGCCTGGAATGTATCGCCTTTACCCGCATAGGCATCAGCCATCGTGATAAAGCTTTTCGCTACCCAATATTCATAAGAGGAGAAATTGTCAGACAAATCCATTGCCGTTTTAATACAGGCATCGTACTGTTTATTTTCCAATTGAATAACAGCGACATTATATTTTGCTTCCGCACCATATACGGTACGACTCTTCAAAGCTGCTAAACTGAATTCCTTCATCGCCTCAGTTTTCTTATTCTGCTTCACATAGCATTTTCCTGCATACAAGAATGCGTTCGCGATCTCTTCTTCAGAAGATTTCTCGTAATTTTTCACCGCGTTCGTGTAGTTTAACGCTTCTTTGTAATCTCCGATTTCATAATAAGAAACCATTAGATTATTGATTGCAAAACCGTAGTTAGATTTGTATTCAGAGGTAAGCTCCAATTTTTTCAACAACTGTGTTGCTTCGTTATATTTCTTTTGTTTCAAATATAAATTTGAAACAGAAATCAGTGTACGTTCAGTATACGGAGAGGTCCAGTCATTCAAGATAACGTTATAATCGTGTAAGGCATCTTCGGTATTTCCCAATGCCGCATTACTTTCCGCACGAACAAAGCGCGCATATTTCTCTTGATTTGGTTTCGGGAATTTATCGAAATAAGCATTTACAGCCTCGACTGCTCCTTTGTAATTTCCTCTCGAGAATAAAGTCGTTGCTGTTGAGAACGAACGTGAATCTTGTTCTGACTTCGAGACATCACCTAAATTGGTTCCCGTGGCATATTTGATATACCCCGTCGCATCCCCTTTATCCAGATAGATATTCTCAATTGATCGCATGGCCTGTCTAGCTTCATCCGTAGAAGCGTATTGATCAACGACACGTTGGAACGTTGCCAAAGCTGCATCATTGTTGTCCTGATTATATTGAACCAACCCGATTGTTACTAAAGCACGTGGCACATAACTGCTTCGCGGATATTTTTCAACCATCGTTTGAAGTCCGGCAATTGCCTGATCGCTTTCTCCCATCAAGAAACGGGTGTAAGGAATTTCAAAAGCAATATCATCCGCATAATTAGAATTTGGGAACTGAGCAATAACAGCATTCAATGTTGAAATTTTGCCATTATTATCGCCTTGCAATCCTTGAATAATACCTCTTTGAAATAAAGCATAATCCTGACTAGGCGCTTTAGACGATATTAATTTGTTATATTCCGTTAATGCTCTTCCGTAATTTTTCGATGAGAAGTATGAATCACCTAAACGTGCGATGGCATCATTACGTGTATTCATCTCTATGCCTTTAGAACCGCCAGAGGCTAAGAAGCGTTCAAAGTAATTCGCAGCCGTATTATAGTTTCCGTTACGGAAAGCTGCGTAAGCTAAGGCGTAATTTGCATAACTGTATACATCGGTTTTATTTGCCCCCGGCAAACGTAAGAATTTATTGAAATTCGTTACCGCCTCACCGTATTTGCGTACTTCATACATCGCTTCTGCCTTCCAGTAAGTAGCCAAAGCGTAGATTTCTTCGTCATAACGATGCTGTTCAGAACGCATGAACAAAGAAATTGCATTTTCAAAAGCACGCTCATTATAATACTCCAGACCCCGATAATAGGTTACTTTTTGATAAGCAGCATTAGCCTCTTTTCCCCGTTTTGGAATAGACTCTAAAATATCGACCGCATCACGGTAGTTTTTAGTGCTCAACAAGACTTCCGCCAATAGCGTTTTCGCTTCTTCCTGGCGTTGTGATTTTGGATAAGTTTTTAAATATTCCTGCGTAGAAGCCAGGGCGACCTGATGGAACTCTAATTCATACGACAGCTTCGCATAGTTAAACAACCCCTCTTCTTTCATCGCTGGATCAAAATCCAATTTGGAGGCTCTGAAAAACGCGTTACGTGCAGACTGCTTATTTCCTTTTTTCAGGAAGCTGTCCCCCAGGGTAATCATGGCCGACTGGTAATAAGCATCAGGCTCCGTCATTTTCTCCAGCTCTGTGATAGCCTTATCGTAATCCTTTAGCTTGTAAGCGATATAACCGATCTGATAGCTATCTTGATTATTTTGGGTCTTGCCCTGATCTTGTGCCTGGAACTTATCGTAATAATCTTTTGATGTTTTTAAGTCACCTTTGATAAAGTATGTCGCCGCGATAATGCGGAACATCTCTGTTTCATTTTCTTGTTTTGTTTTTGACAAAATTGGTAACGCATAGTCCAATACATCGTCGTAGCGTTTATCCAAGAAATACAGAGCAGTGATATAATAAGGGTAACTATTTTCGAATTGTTTAGATCCATTTAGACGTTCAAATTCATTCAATGCCGTTTTATATTCCGCATCTAAATAACATAAATACGCATAGTAGTAGATTGAGGCTTCCTGAAATTCAGTTTTCTGATCTTTCAATCCCTCAAATAAGGGCTTTGCTGTCTTATAATCTTTCGTCATGAAAGAGGCGTAACCCAATTTAAAGCGATATTCTACATTTTCTTTACCGGCGAGATTTTTACTGTCAATCTTTGTAAACCATTCAATTGCCTTAACATAATCCTTTTTAGCATAATATGATTTACCTATCTGAAAGTAAGCGGCTTTAGAATTGGCGCTTACAGGGAAATCTTTAATATATTTTAGGAAACGATTTTCGGCATCTGACTCGCCCAATTCCAAGGCGCATACCGCTTGGTAATACCGCACATTTTCCTTTAATAAAGATAGCTCCTCCGTCTCGTCCAATTGTAGGTTGGATTTCGTCCGCAAGGCCTCCACACGATCAAATTGTGCCGATGCGGATCCGAATTTTCCGCGTTCATACAATTCCATTCCAGTCTTGTATGCCTTGTTGATTTGTTGCCATTCTGTCTGTTGCGCTAATGCTGGCGTCGCCATAACGGTTAGTGCAACTCCCACCTGGTAAATCTTCTTATACATAATATGTGAAACCTTAATATGTTATTTATCTGCAAATGTAAATGAATCTCCCTTCAAACCGAGGTAAATTTGCCTTGACATGCAAATTTAATGACCTCTCCTCTTTGATTGGCCGCTTTAAGGTAAGCCAAAATTTATTGAAAATCAATTCAAACCTCCCCCTTTTGAGAGATAGTTTTATTCATTTTACTAAATTATACTTTAATTGAGCTATTTTACACAAAAGTTATTAACATCTGTGAATAATCCAGTATTATAACGGAAATTTTGCACAAAAAATATGCCCGACCAAAAATAAAGTCAGGCATAATATTGTTGATTGATGAATCTGTCAATTTCGTCCTCCGGTATCTAAAACTGGCTCAAAATCAAAATTCAGTTAGCCGCGTTGTCCGGCCAAAAGATACAATACCGCCATCCGAACAGCAACTCCATTTTCAACCTGATCCAGGATAATGGAGTGTTCACTATCGGCAACATCGGAGGTGATTTCGACCCCACGGTTGATCGGTCCGGGGTGCATAATCGTAATCGGTTTTTCCAAAGAATCCAAGATTTCCTTATTTAAACCATATAACATGGAGTACTCTCTCAAAGATGGAAAATAGGCAATATCCTGACGTTCCAGCTGGATGCGTAACATATTTGCCACATCACACCAATTCAGTGCTTTTCTCAGGTCATGCTCCACCTTTACACCCAAAGAAGTAATATGCTTAGGAATTAATGTGGTTGGTCCGCATACCATGACTTCAGCACCCTGTTTTTGAAGACATAGAATATTTGATAAGGCCACCCGGGAGTGGGTTATGTCACCAATAATAGCAACTTTACGTCCCGCTACATCGCCAAAGCGCTCGCGTATTGAAAAGGAGTCCAAGAGCGCTTGCGTAGGATGTTCATGTGCCCCGTCGCCAGCATTCACAATTTGCGCATCGACATGTTTACTTAAGAACACACCTGCTCCGGCGTAGGGATGTCGCATCACAATCATATCCACCTTCATCGCAAGGATATTGTTGACGGTATCAATCAAAGTCTCCCCTTTACTCACGGAAGAAGAAGAAGCCGCAAAATTGACAATATCAGCAGATAGTCTTTTCTCAGCAAGTTCAAAAGAAAGCCGCGTACGTGTTGAATTTTCAAAAAACACATTGGCAATGGTGATATCCCGTAGAGAAGGCACCTTTTTGATCGGTCTATTTAATACCTCTTTAAAATTACTCGCTGTATCCAGAATCAATTGGATATCTTGTTCATTTAGATCTTTGATTCCCAACAAATGGCGAGTACTTAATTGTTCTACTGCAGCTGACATTTTATAGTATATTCAAGTATTTACTAATCATTTTTTAATTGAAGTGTTCGTTCCCAAGGGGCCTATTAGAACCTTCCGTTATTTCTTTACTGAACCGGATTTCTAATCATTACCCAAAGGTTTTTTCTCCGTGACCAAGATAATGCTATCCTGATCGTCAGATTCTTTCCAGTTCACAATGACTTTTTGTGAATCTATAGAATCAACTTGTATTCCAATATAATCGGGTTGAATCGGAATCTGCCTGGAGAAGCGACGATCGACTAAAACAAGCAATTCAATGCTTCTTGCTCTTCCAAATGCCTGTACAGCATCCATGGCTGCGCGAATGGTGCGTCCTGTCCACAAGACATCATCAATAAAAATAACGTCTTTACCTTCTACAATAAAATTGATATTTGTACTATTTGCTAACAACGGACCTGCATTACCTTTTGTACGGAAATCGTCCCGATAGAATGTAATATCCAGATCACCGACCAAGATCGGTTTTTCGATCATGCGTTCAAGTTCTTTGACAATACGTCTAGCTAAGAAAGTTCCTCTTGGTTGAATACCTATGACGACAGCATTTGAAAAATCACCGTGATTCTCAATCAATTGACGACATAGTCTTTGAATGGTGATTTGAAATTTTGGTCCGTCTAATAAAATCGACTGTTTCATTATGGGAATGTTTGAGCAAAGCTACACTTTTTTTAACAAAAACTATCGCTCGTTTCCCAATTAATTTCAATATTTCAACTCGTTTCCGGCATTAACGAAGAGACTAATAAATTTAAAACAACCGCTCATCAAAGCAGATAAACGAGCTCATTGACATTCTTTCTGGCACCACACGGCACATATCAGTTCCGAGGGTGCCCAGCTTTCTGGCCCATCACCTATCCGGTATAAAAAACACCGAAGCGATACACCTGTTTTAGTCATTTTTCTTATTGCCTCGTGCAAAAAAATATACAGGCAGCCCTATCAATACCAGTATAAAACCCGGCCAGGTATACTGCGGCTTGTAGATGATTAACAGTAGGCAAAATACCGTACCAATAAGTAGGTAGATGATTGGTGTAAAAGGGAATAAAAATGTTTTGTAGGAACGGGCCAACTCAGGTTTACGGATACGCTGAATAATAACGCCCAGTACCGTAATCATATAAAAGATGACAATAACGAAAGAGATCATATCCAACAGATTGCCATACTGGCCACTTAAACAGAGCAAGGAGGCCCAGATACCCTGTAACCATAATGAGCGGGCAGGCACATCATATTTGTTGTTGGGGATAGCCTGTTTTAAGAATAAACCATCTTTGGCCATGGTCTGAAAAACCCGTGCTCCGGACAGCGCAAGACCATTGACACAGCCAAAGGTTGATATCATCACCAAGATGGCCATCGCTATTGTACCGGTATGTCCCAACATCTTTTCAGCAGCAGCGATTGCGACCCGATCATTGGTGGCAAAAGCGATCTCTTCACGGCTCAGCGCAGAAAGATAGATGTAGTTACAACAGATGTATAAAAGCATAACGAGGCTGGTTCCGATGACGAGCGCACGAACCACATTACGCTGAGGGTTCACAATCTCACCCGACACAAAGGTCACATTTTCCCAGGCAACACTACTAAAGACCGACCCAACCATAGCCGCTGCCAGCCCCCCCATTAAAGCGCCACCGGAAATTCCCATCCAACCCTCACCTTTCAAATTCTGAAAAGCCTCCCAGCTGTACGCCATATTCTCCGAAAAATGATTTTCTTTGATCAAGAACAGGCCGCCGACGATCAATAGAACTAATGCAATAATTTTTGCTGAAGTAAAAAAAGACTGCACAGACTTGCCGCTCTTAATCCCGCGCGTATTGATATAGGTTAGCAAGAGAATCACACCCATCGCCAGTATCTGTATCCAGGTAATCTTAAACTCACCGCGTTGAAAAATTGGTGCCGCATCGTTCAGTTGCGGAATCAAATAGGCGGTAAACTTACCAAAAGCAACCGCAACAGCTGCTATCGTACCCGTTTGAATAACCGTAAATAAGCTCCAACCATACAAAAAGCCAATCGGTTTTCCGAACACTTCGGTGAGATAAGTATATTGTCCACCAGCTTTGGGATACATTGAGGATAGCTCACCGTAACAAATAGCTGCCGCAACAGTCGCGACAGCAGTCAGTAACCATACAATTGCCAACCAGTATCCTGAGCCCAGTTGCCGCATCATATCACTCGACACAATAAAGATCCCACTTCCGATCATCGAGCCCATGACCAGCATAATCGCATCCCACAATTTCAGTTGACGTTTCATCATAATATCAGGTTGGTTTTATGCCGTTAAGCTAAGAAAAAATAATCAAAAAACCTTCATGCATTCACAAACACCAAAAGCCATGAAACCGACTGAAGATTCTTGCTGACCAATAAGAAATACACTTTTAGAAAAAAAGAGCTGCCCTCAGCTACATCCTATTCAAAAGATTATTATTTGAACAGGTGCAGCCTAGGGCAGCTCCTTCTGATTGAACGATGGTGTGAAAGATTATTCTACACCATATTGTTGTTTATACGATTTTTCCAGTTCAGTCACCTGTTGCAGCAATTGTTTTTCCGAAGTGGAAGCCAATATACTTTTATAAGCACCCAGAGCCCGTAAAGCCGTCCCTATATTTGAATATTCCAGTTCAGCTTTTGTTTGAGCGATATCCTGATACCAGCGCATATTCTGCGTCATAAATTTCAGATTACGATTGACAATTTCATTCGCACGCTTGTTTTCACCTGTTTCATACAATACATTGACAATTGGAATATAGCCCAATACATCACGCATCAAGTACACACGTTTCGGCATTTTCTCATAAGTCTCAACGGCCACTTTACGCGCTTCATCTTTATGGCCTTCCATCATTAACTGTGTTGCCGTTCCGCCCATCACTGTATTGGTGATCATGGTGATCATGCGGTAGGATTCAGGATCTAAATAAGAAGCATTCGCCATATTACCCCATTGATATTTTGTTGTAATATCCTTAAAAGCAGACTGTGTATCCACTAAAGTTCCTTCAGATCCCACAGGAGTCTCAATCGGCATCAAACGCAAGGCAAAACCTTCTTGTACCAGGTACTTATCCAATCCAAGGTAGTTATCGTTTGGAACGGTCGCCGCAAAATAAATCGGACGCTTCCAGTTATTGTTCACCAGAACATTTAGGATCGACAGTTCCGCTCTTGACACGTAGTTTCGATTATACGTCCATGTCATTGTATCGACAATAGATTCCTGCCATGCTTTGGGAACCACATTATTTTTCAGCACAGCATCCTTGTTTACCGGAAGGCTAAAATTTTTGGTCGGTAAAAAGTTTTCAAATTTACCACCACGCAATTCTAATTTATTTTTTTGGTCATCAGACAATAAGATCTGCATCACCAAATCAAGATCTACGTGACCGGGTACTTTCATATCTTGATAATAAAGCACCTCACGGACACCTTTTTTGAACTTTTCGTCATCAATATTGATTGGCAATCCATCCGCTTGGTTCACCTTTTGTTTCATCTGACGCATATACCAGTCAGAACTCAACAAGCTCAGGTTGACCACCCGTACATCGGGACGATAATTTTCAACTTCTTGCACATACCATAACGGATAGGTATCGTTGTCACCATAGGTGAATAAAATGGCATTGGGTGCACAGGAAGCCAGGTAGTTTTTGGCTAAGTCACGTGCGGTTGTTTTCTCTGAACGATCGTGATCATCCCAGTTTTGGAATCCCAGTAATACTGGAGCCCCCAGTAAACAGGCCGCTGTAGCCACCCCTGCGGCCATCTTCCCATCCACCTTTTTACTTAAATAATCCGCAATAGCGAATACGCCCAAACCGATCCATATCGCAAAGGCGTAGAATGATCCCGCATAGGCATAATCACGCTCACGTGGCTGCAATGGGCTTTGATTCAAGTATAAGACAATAGCTAGACCTGTAAAGAAAAACAGTAATCCTACGATTCCGGCATCACGTTGTCTTCGGCCAAAGTGCCAAAATGCGCCGATTAAACCTATGATTAGCGGCAAGAAATAATATTTATTATTTGAAGGATCAGTTTTCAACGAATCCGGAATGGCATTTTGTCCACCATTATGCATTTGGTCAATCGGCTTGATACCCGCTTGCCAGTTTCCCTCTGTGAATGTTCCTTGGCCTTGTTGGTCATTCTGACGGCCAGCGAAATTCCAAAGGAAATAACGGCCATACATGTGTCCAATTTGATAACTAAAAAAGAATTTCAGATTATCCCCAAATGTTGGCGATTGTCCTTCAGGAATCTTTAGGTAATCGCGGTAATATCCATCATGTCCATCGCGGTTGCTATAAACACGGGGAAAGAACATGGTCTTATCGTATTTATAATTCATACCATTCTCTACTTTCGTATATTTATCACTGTCTTTTCGATAAGTATAAGTTGCCTCAGCATCCACTACTTGAGCATCGAAAGTCGGCCCGTTTAGAAGTGGCTCACTCGTATATTGCTCACGTCCCAAATAACTCACAAAAGAAAAGGCATTGTCCGGATCACTATTATTTAATGTAGGGTTCGCTTTGGCGCGTACCATGATCATCGCAAACGAGCTATAACCAAAGATGATAAATGCGGTACTGATCAGGATCAGGTTCAGCATCGGTTTTGCTTTTTTGATCGAGTACCAGATACCATAAACAAAAAGAGCGATGAGCAATATAAAAAACAGATTAAATCCGGTACCGAAGCCCATGCCCAGACTATTCACAAAGAATAAATCAAAATAAGCGGCAGCTTTGACAGTGTATTGGATAATACCCCATAAAATCAGGGCCAGCACAACGACACCAATCAGGAATGCTTTGGTTGCTCCCGAAGAAGTCACTGTTTTTGAGCGTTTAAAATAAATCACCAAGGCGATGGCCGGAATCACAAGAAGGTTCAATAAGTGCACCCCGATTGACAAGCCCATCACATAGGCTATAAAGATCAGCCAACGGTCAGCACCAGGCTCATCAGCATGATTTTCCCATTTTAAGATCCCCCAAAATACAACAGCGGTACAAAGCGAAGACATGGCATACACCTCAGATTCAACAGCGGAAAACCAAAATGTATCCGTGAATGCATAAGCCAATGCACCGACAGCACCTGAACCAAATATTTTAATCAAGTCCGTTGCGGTATAGGACTCGCCGACTCCTTTTGCAACGACTTTCTTTGCCAGTGCTGTGATCGTCCAGAACAAAAACAGAATCGTCAGACCACTACAAACAGCAGATCCCACATTCATCCAAAAAGCGATCCGTGTGACATCACCTCCGGCAAGATTGGAAAAGATGTTTTGAATCATTAAGAATAATGGTGCTCCCGGCTGGTGCACAATTTGAAGTTTAAAGGCTGAGGCAATAAACTCACCACAGTCCCACCAACTCGTCGATCGTTCGGCAGTCATGACATATGCTACTGTTGCAATGAGCGCACATATCCATCCTAAAAGATTGTTGATTTTAGTATAGTTCATAAAATGATAACTGTAAAAGTATTATAATACGGCTCGAAAATAAGGATAAGTTAATAAGAAATGAACTTTATTCTGATTTTTTAACACATATTAATTGAAAATTTTCATTACGCGATGCAATATTGGCTGTAAAGAAAGCAGAACAAAGCCATTGATAAGCTGGAGCAGGCCAATACCTAAGCTAAAAAACAGTAAGTATGTCTTAAATTTTCGGGCAAAACAAAAATTATTTATTTGAAAATCAAGCCCAATGCACTTTACAACACATTTTTATTTGCAGAAATAGGAATAGTCCGTATATTTGCATC
>NZ_DLJD01000043.1:39155-39343 GCF_002484085.1 Sphingobacterium sp. UBA7625 | reverse complement strand
TGCTTGCTTGCTTGCTTGCTTCAGACAAAACACCTTTCACAATTTCCAAACGAATGGAATAATTGATCATCAGCAGCTATCAGCCAGCATACCTCACAGCCGCCCTTTATTTAACCACATTTTTAAGCGATACAAGCCCTTTGCAGACAACAAGAGCAGCCAAGGACATGGCTCAAACCAAAAGATGT
>NZ_DLJD01000043.1:0-39059 GCF_002484085.1 Sphingobacterium sp. UBA7625 | reverse complement strand
TGGGTATACTCCAATCAGCTAGCACGGAGCAAACGATCATCAGCAGCTATACGTCAGCTTGTGTTGCCCCCCACCCTTACGCTAACGATATTTTATAAGTGGTACAAGCGCTTCATGTGCAGCACCACCAGATTTACCACATGAAAAAACAGCCAGGAAATAATTAGAAAAGACAAAACAAACTATCCTGCAGCAAAATAACACCATCTAAATAAACAGAAAAATCACATCTATAAAACACAATTCAAATCATAAATTCCAAACAAAAGTGAAAACTACCGCAGAAACTTTAAACACAGAAACATCCAAACAATCTTACTTCTTGTTATCTTTGCTGTACTACATAATTCATTATATGCATAATTATTCCGCTGAAGACAGTTTATTTATACAGATCGAGATCAAGAAAATAAGAAAAGTCCGTAACAATGCCATCGCAGTTTTTATGGTATTTTTTCTTCTCTGCTTTACTATCTCGTTATATGTTTTTTCGGACAGGTGGCTGGATACTCCAGACAAGTGGACTGTTTACCATAGCCCCACCATATCTCTTTACACAATATTTCTATTCCCTACTATACTATTTACTGGATTAAGTTGGGCCTTGTCTATCAAAAACCAGAAATATATCAGTGCATTACAGCAGCTCGACAGCCATGACTTAGATATCTATCGACTGTACACAAGCATACTTCCTCAGCGATATGCAGCCATTGCGCCCTACATTTTCTGTAAAAATGAACTTATATTCTTTCCTCTTTTTGGAAGTAAAAAGATTCCAATCAATCAGATCAAACGCATAGAAACAAAATGTGTTCATAATTATCGCGACACATACAGCTACCACATCTATTTTTATAACGATGCTACAAAAATCTGTCAGACAACAATGCACCAGATAGCTGCCTTCGATTTTCTACAGAAACAGCTTCTGGAGGAAAATCCCAATCTAACGATCATCGCACGAAATCAGATACCCTCGTATTTGAGAACAAAAGACAAGCCTACACACTATTAATTTATTATATGGAAAGTTATTCGTCCAACAAAAGTTCATTTTTACAAACGGAGATAAGGAAAATCTGCAAAGTCCGCAATGCCATTATTGGACTATTTATAGCGATGTTTCTTTTTTGCTATGGCTTCTTCTTCTATGTTTTTTTGGATAAGTGGACAGCTGCTTCAGATAAACTGGCATTTTTTTACAAGTCCCTCCCGCTCTTGAGTACATTGTTCGTCTATTTCGGCGTATTATTCGGCGGGCTCAGCTGGTTCGTTTACGCCAAAAATCAGAAATTTATTATTGCCCTACGAGGTCTCAATAGTCGTGACCTTGCTATTTATCAGCGGTACACCCGAAGACTTGTCCGCATCTATGCAACTATTGCGCCGTACCTTTTTCAGGAGCATGAACTTGTATTTTTTCCTTTTTTTGGAAGTAAAAAAATTCCCATCAATCAGATTCACCGTATAGAGACCAAGATTATACAGAACCACCGTGGCCCGAATAGTTTCCGCGTCTATTTTTACAATGAATTCACCAAGATTCATCAGGTGACAATGAACCAAAGAGGTGCATTCGATTTTCTACAGGAACAGCTTTTAGAAGAAAACCCGAACCTCAACATCATTGCGAGAAACCATTAAACACCTCACACAGTCTACATTTAAAAAGCAATCCTCCACCCTACCCTTCCAGATAGCGGCTATAATCTCCTGACTCGGCAACCAGCTTGATTATATGGTTACGCTCTTCGAGAAACCGCCTCATATAACCTGTAAGGAAAGACCATTCGGCAAACCGCCCCAAAGGCCCCAGGGGCGCCTTAAAATTAAACACACCCCGCATCAGCACCGTACCATCAGCCTGCTCTTCGAAAAGATGCTGATGATCCATCGACTGAAATGCCCCCTGTATCATTTTGTCTTCGAAAAAATAGGGTTTTTCCATTTTTGTGATCCGCACCGTCAACGTTTGATATACACCCAGATGTTTTGCCCGCCACTGAACGGTCTGTCCGGCTTCGATCAGTCCACTGGTCACGCCAGCGATCGCCTTCTCATTTGTCTTTCCAGTCGAATACATGTGTAAGTCTATACTGCGGGCCAGATCAAAAACTATCCCTATTGGTGCATTTACAGTGGTGTCTAATACAAGTGTTGACATAAAATCTTGCTATCGGTGAATTCGGAACAAATTTCGTAAAAAACACGAATTTCTTAGGAAAGCGTCTAACAATTCTCTAATTTAACTCTTCAATCTAATATCATTAAAAATAAGGCTATGATCACATTGCTTCCATTTGAAGAAGCGGACTTCGACTGCTTCAAATCCTGGATCAGATCTCCAGAAGAACTCCTGCAGTTCGCAGGTCCATATTTTTCATTTCCAGTGACTGACGAACAATTAAAAAAGTATATTGACGATCCCAAATGCCGTCCCTATAAAATTGTCAGTACAGAAACACAAAACGTTATCGGGCATTGTGAATTGAACTTTGAAAGAAGTATACCACGATTATCCCGCATATTGATTGCTGACAATACGGAGCGCAACAAGGGTTTCGGAAGAAAAACAATAAACGCCATGCTAAAACTTCTTTTCATCGACGATGTATACGATAGCGCGGATCTGAATGTGTATGCATGGAACAGCAATGCGATAAAATGCTATGAAGGAGCAGGATTTGAAATCAATGAAGGTGTCACAACCGATACTCCCATCGGCAATGAAGTTTGGAAAAGTCTAAATATGCAGGTTACAAAATCCAGTTGGTTAGCCAAAACACAATGAAAAGGAAACGTTTTTTTAAGAAAGGTTTTATTTCCTTCATCTTAATTGCAGCTTTGGCCGGCTATTACGCTTGGCAGATTGAACCGCATTGGGTAAAATACGAGCAACTAAAGCTCCCCATAAGACATCTTCCCGAGAACCTCGAAGGGAAAACGCTTGTCCAGATTTCGGACATCCACATCGGTAACTATGTGGATAAAGATTTTATTAAAAACAGCTTCAAAAAAATTAAAAAAATAAGCCCGGACATTATTGTCTATACTGGCGATTTCGTCCGGTTGACCAACAACGCCCTACCGCTCGATGACCTTGATGATGTCATGCAAGCGGCACCAAAAGGAAAGATACTAACAGTGGCAATCTTAGGAAACCATGACTATGGACGTGCTTTTAGGGACAGTGCCGCAGCCGATTCGATTACCGCCCTTATCACAAAACATCAAATAAGGGTTTTAAGAAACGAGCGTGCAAACGCAGCTGGCCTGTTGCTCTACGGTATGGACGACTACTGGGGAACAAACTTCGACCCGATAAAAACAATGCAGAACTACGACAGCAAACAGGCTAGCTTAGTCATTTGTCATAATCCGGATGTTGCTGATCTGGATGTTTGGAATGGTTATGAAGGGTGGATCTTGTCCGGCCATACACATGCGGGCCAAGTTCGGATCCCATTTTGGGGCTCTCCGATAATCCCCGTCTCCAACAAAAACTATGACCAGGGTGTTAAAAAACTAGATGGAAATCGGACGCTTTATATCAACAGGGGCCTTGGCCATAGTATCCCGATTCGCTTTAATGCACGGCCAGAAATAAGCCTTTTTACTTTAACAAGAGGTTAAGTTGATGGATAACACTGCGTTTAACCTCGTCACAAGCAAGAACCGGAATTAGGTCAGGTATGGATAGAAAGCAACTTCTATCGTTTGTCGATAGTCTTCCAGCGCATCCGATTGACACCGGCCTCCCAGTACTGCAAAACTCGAATACCAGAAATCTGATATAATAAAAATCTGACGTATAAAACCCTTCAGTATAGCTATCGGTATGTCCTGCCGGAACATCCCTAACTCAGCGTAGTACCTGAAGAGGGAGACAAACTGCTCCTCACGACGCATGACAAGATCCCTGTAAGACTCACCAATTGCAGGGATCCACGCACATACCTCAACAAAATTGACAAAAATGAACCTGTATTTATTGATCAATCTATATGACCCGTCCGTAAACTCCCGCAATAGCTCCCGAAGCACAAGATCTTTCTTATCAAATAAAACCACCATTTCATCATAATCACGTTGGAGTTGCCCGAAAATAGTAAAGATAATATCTTCTGTATGTTTAAAATGATAATGAAGATTTCCGGCACTGATCCCCATTTCCCGCGCAATCTGACGTGTCGTTACCGTACGTATCCCCTCCCTGTTATATACATCTAATGCTGCTGCGACAATTTTTTCTTTCGTATTCATGACACAAAATTAGAACNNGTTCTAATTTTGTGTCATGAATGATAAAATTAAGATCATATGAAAGATAAAAAGAAAGGAAACTGGCTAAAAAATCAATACTTCGACTTAAAACAGACACTCATTCCGATCCATCCTAATGATAGTTCATGGAAAAAATTCGGCAAACAGACAGCTTTTTTTATGTTTTTAACTTTGATGGCATGCGGAGCAATAGCGATGTTGATCGCCGTTTCCTTTGCACATTAGGAAAGGCACTTTTTGACAATATATTTATTTTCTACTGGTTGTGCTGGTTCTTTATCCGATTTACACGGCACTGCCATTTTCCGATTCCATATTTAAACAGCTGGCTTACGGATTTTGTCTTTGTTCCCATCATTGTTCACATCTCATCTGTTGTGGGAAGTTATTTATTTAACAATGGTAATCCACATGGCTATCCGCTGTATCAAATCTGGTTTATAGCCGCTATTGTATCGCTAGTTTTTGAGTGGGTAATGCCCTACTATACGGATTATAACACAGCTGATCTTTATGATGTTCTTGCCTATTTCACCGGAGGGCTATTTTACTTTTTGTTTCATCAGCCCCGTTATATCAAAAAAAGTTCCGATGGAACCAATCATTTGGTTTGTAGCCAAAATTAAATCAGAGCCGATAAAAAACACATTCTGGAACAAAATAGAATATACGTTCTGAAAAATTTTCGCTCAAAATCGCCCAGAATATCTTATTGAACAACAAACATTAAAATAGCAAAAGCATAAACTATAATCGAAGAATAATGTTGATATTGTAATTAATTAGCAGATATAGGCCACATGACAAGAATCAAAACCAGAAGAACATGTACTAATGGGCACAGCTTCTATAAGAGTACAGACTGCCCAACATGCCCAATATGCGAAAAGGAAAAGAAACCTAAAGATGGTTTTCTAGCTCTTTTGGGTAGCCCCGCTAGAAATGCACTTTTAACCCATGGCATAGATCAACTTGAAAAACTGGCTCAGTATTCGGAGAAGGACCTGCTGAAGCTCCATGGCCTTGGAAAGACTTCCTTACCTTTGTTAGGTCAGGCTTTAATGGAAAAGGGATTAAAATTTAAGGAGTAGGCTGCTCCAAAGGCTATTCTGTCAGGTGATAATAAAAAATAAGCCCTCGCTTGGCTTCCACATAGTTTCTGGCTACTAAGAAGTGCTTGAGGGCTTTATAATTCAACGCTTTTAGCACAAGCGGAACCTTCGTTTACTAGTACTCAATCAAAACCTCAGTGACCTGAGCGCCTTGTTTAGCACTTTTGAATTTAAACTTCACTTTCTGATTCAAGTTCAATTTTTGTCCGACAAGACGGTCATTGAAATAGATAGATTGCTGGGTGTCATTGTCTCTAATGAATCCATAATTGGACTCTGCATTGTAATGGACAACTTTTCCGAAAGAGTACTCGTCATGATGGTTTGAAGTCATGCTTGGACTCTCTCCTTCTTTCAATTTTATCGCAGGTCTGTCTGAGATATTCCCGTGTTCATCAACATAAGCAAACAATTCTTCCAAAGATTTTCCTTTGTCGTTGTTTGTTTTATTGAATTCTTTTTTCTCAATTTTTTGCTGTTTTTTGAGTAGTTTCTTTTTTTCTCGTTCTTTTTTGTTAAATGTAATTTGGCTTTTGCTCATTCAATATGGATTAAAATAAAATGTTCCCGAGGAGGTTTCGGACCTTTAGAGCTTTGGTGAAAAAGATAAAAATGCGAGGTGTTCTAAGGAGATAATTGCAAAGGTACAAAAAAAATAGGAGAAATCAGATAGTCGATCACCTAATTCTCCTAAGATTCACGAAGGAAAAGATATTCATTTTTTGTTCTTTTAATACGTTCAGCAGAGGCCAGCGTACAGACACCATTCTTTTATATTTAAATTTGGCAACGCCGTTTAGTAACAAAACGACAGGCCATATACAGCATTCGGTCGCCTCCTCACCTAAATTCAAAAAATGAGAAGGCTCATAGATAGCTGCATATTGTATACTTGGCGAAGTAAAAATTGGAAACTTTGATAAAACAAAAATATCTTTTGGACGTTATTTTGAAAAAAACACTATGGAAGTAAAAAATATCGAAAGAGACGACAGAGGTAATTTCATCGCCGAGGTAGATAATAATGAGGCTGGGATTTTAGAATATACATGGCAGACTGAGAACGAGTTCTCCATAGACCACACCGAGGTATATGACGAATATAAAGGGATGAGTGTCGGTAAAAAACTCGTTCTTGAAGCAGTGGATTATGCCCGGAAAAACGAGGCCAAGATTATTCCAAATTGCCCATACGCTAAATCAATTTTTGATAAAACAATTGCCTTTCAGGACGTATTAGCCTAAAAAAGCCATTTTATCACTGGGACAAAATGGCTTTTATTCTTGATAGCGGTTTGGACTAAGCTACAATATTGATTATTTTTCCTTTTACAAAAATGATCTTTTTAATAGGCTTGCCGTCCAGATGCCTTTGCACATCCGCATGTGCCTTGATCATTTCTTCAACGGTTTGTTGATCCAAATCCAAAGTGAGTGATAGATTGAACTTCATCTTACCATTGAAAGAGACCGGATATGCAAATTCAGACTCGACTAGATATTCTGGTTTGAACGTAGGATAAGTTGCCTGGGAAAGCGTACCTGCCTCATGCCCCAATAAATTCCACAATTCCTCCGTAATATGTGGTGCATAAGATTGAAGAACGATAACAAGTTGCTCCAATATCTGGCGTTTATTGCATTTCAAATCGGTCAATTCATTCACACAGATCATAAAGGCCGAAACAGAGGTGTTGAACGAGAAACGCTCGATATCATCTTCCACTTTCTTAATAATCTTATGTAAAGCTTTAAACTCGACCTTTGAAGGCTCTTCATCCGACACATTAAAATTACCTTCGGCATCGTGAAACAGGCGCCATACTTTCTTTAAAAACTTGTAAACACCTTCGATACCATTGGTGTTCCAAGGCTTAGCCTGTTCCAGTGGTCCCAAAAACATTTCGTAAAGACGTAAGGTATCAGCGCCGTAAGTCTCAATGATATCATCTGGATTAACGACATTGAATTTCGACTTGGACATTTTCTCCACCTCACTGCCACAGATGTATTTGCCATTTTCCAATACAAATTCAGCATTCGCAAAATCAGGTCTGAAGTTTTTGAATTTTTCCAGATCCAAAACATCATTCGACACAATATTGACATCCACATGCAAAGGAATTGTATTGTAATCATTTCTCAAGCCATAGGACACAAATTGATTAGTTCCTCTGCCCTCTTCATCGAGTACACGGTAGACAAAATTTGAACGTCCTTGAATCATACCTTGATTGATCAATTTTCGGAATGGTTCTTCCTCATTATGATAGCCAAGATCTTTTAAAAACTTATTCCAAAAACGTGAATATAACAAGTGACCTGTAGCATGTTCTGAACCACCAATATATAAATCAACAGCTTTCCAGTAATCAACAGCTTCTTTTGAAGCAAAGTTACCCTCATTCTTTGGATCCATGTATCTGAACCAATACCATGAAGAGCCTGCCCAACCTGGCATTGTACTCAACTCATATTCATATTGATCCTCATATTTCCAGTCTTTGGCACGCCCTAAAGGAGGTTCTCCAGACTCTGTTGGCAAGTATTTATCAACCTCAGGCAATAATAAAGGTAGTTCTTCTTCTTTAATAAGATATGGTAGACCATTTTTAAAGTAGACTGGTACAGGTTCGCCCCAATAACGTTGACGACCAAAAATCGCATCGCGCATACGGAAATTGATCTTCGCTTTACCTAATTTCAATTCTTCCAGCTTCGCAATCAGCGCAGGCACAGCCTCCTGATAGGTCATACCGTTAATAAAATCAGAATTGATGTATTTTCCATCCTTATTCGGATCAGCCTCTTCTTCAATCTGCTGAGTATCCGAAATCGGAATAATTTCTAAATTAAAATGCTTAGCAAAAACATAATCACGTTGATCGCCACTAGGTACAGCCATAACCGCTCCTGTTCCATATCCGGCAAGCACGTAATCAGCAATCCAGATCTGAACATCCCGACCTGAAATAGGATGTTTGGCATAAGCACCTGTGAAAGCACCCGACACTGTTTTGGTATCAGCCATACGATCCAATTCGGATTTTTTTGATGTTTTCTCAATATAAGCTTCAACTTCAGCTTTTTGTTCGGCTGTCGTCAACGATGCGACCAATTCATGTTCCGGTGCTAAAACAACAAATGAAACACCAAAAATGGTATCTACACGTGTTGTGAAAACTTCTATCGCGGTATCCAGCTGCGGAACGGGGAATTTCACCGAAGCGCCGACAGATTTACCAATCCAGTTACGTTGCATTTCTACCAACGGCTCTGGCCAATCAATGGTATCCAGACCTTTCAACAGGCGATCAGCATACGCCGTAATGCGCATAGACCACTGCATCATTTTCTTTTGTTCAACCGGGTAACCGCCGCGTTCAGAAACACCATTGATCACCTCATCATTGGCCAATACTGTTCCTAAGGCAGCACACCAATTCACCGTACTCTCGCGCAAATAAGCAATGCGATATTTTAACAGCTCACGCTGTTGTGTTTCTTCATCAAAAGATTTCCATTCCTCTGCAGTGAATACGAATACATCTTCGTCAGAGACTGCCTGAACAGCTGTAGAACCGTTTGTAGAAAATTTCGCAATCAATGTATCAATGGATTCCGCTTTATCCGTTTCTTTATTATACCAAGAATCGAATGATTTCATAAAAATCCACTGCGTCCATTTATAATATTCAGGTTCAGAAGTACGGACTTCTCTACTCCAGTCATAAGAGAAACCGATGTTGTCCATCTGCTCGCGGTAACGATTGATATTTGCTTCGGTTGTAACAGCAGGGTGTTGACCCGTTTGAATCGCATATTGTTCTGCAGGAAGTCCAAAGGAATCATACCCCATTGGATGTAGTACATTGAAGCCCTTTAATCGTTTATATCTTGAAAAGATGTCCGAAGCAATGTATCCCAGAGGATGACCAACATGTAGTCCCGCCCCAGATGGATAAGGAAACATATCCAACACATAGTATTTTGGCTTCTGGTGTGCATCTGATGTTTTATAGGTTTGATGATCCGCCCAAAACTTTTGCCACTTTTTCTCTAATGATTTGTGATTATACTCCATTTTTGTTCGTAAGGAATTTTTATGACTTGCGAAATTACGATTTTAATACTGAAATGTGATAAAAGTTTTGTAGTTTGAACAATAAATTCTAGTATTGAAAAGTTATTTAAACATAGGTAGAAAACAAAATTCGAATTGATTTTTATCAAAGTAATTACAAGATAAATTCGAAATCTTCCGCTCAATTAGTTACTTTCGCAAATAAATTTTTGCTTATTATGTCAGAATACGAATTAAGCACACAAAAAAGAAAAACAAAGTCTGTCTATGTTTCCACAGTGATCAGCATCGCGCTGGTGCTCTTGGTGACAGGTATGTTGGGCTTATTATTGGTGCACGCTAAAAATCTTTCAAAGTACGTTAAAGAAAACATTGTCCTGAATGTCATTGTAAACGATGGCACCAGTGAGGGTGACGTGCTCTCCTTACAAAAAGATCTTGAAAAAGATCCTTATGTGCTTCGTTCAGTATACATCAGCAAAGAAATCGCTGCGAAAAACCTGAAAGAAGATCTCGGTGAAGATTTTGTGCAATATCTTGGGCATAATCCATTATTACCTTCTCTGGATGTCTATATGAAGGAAAATTACGCCAATACAGACAGTATCAAGACATTCATTGAAAAAATCTCTAAAAATAATAGAATAAAAGAGGTGGTTTATCAAGAATCGTTAATTGATATGGTCAATAAAAATGTACGTATCATTGGTATGATTGTTTTAGCCTTCGCTGTTATTCTCTTGATTATTGCCGTTGCCTTAATCAACAATACAATACGTCTAGCCATTTACTCGCAGCGTTTCTTAATTAAAAGCATGCAGTTAATCGGTGCGACCAAGAACTTTATTCGCAAACCTTTTATCACTTATGGTATTATTCATGGATTGCTTGGTTCACTGATCGCGATTTTATTGTTGATATTGACGCTCAAATTTGCGCAACAACAGATACCTGAATTGGTATTTCTGCGCAACTGGTTTGAATTTGCCGTTATCTTTTTAGGGGTTATCTTCATCGGAATTTTAATCTCAGGCCTCAGCACCTACTTTGCTGTGACGAAATATTTAAAAGCTCAATCTAACGATTTATATAGATAAAAATGGCTCAAATTAAGAAATCTACAGAATCTGTGAATAAAGGTTCTTTCGTATTTTCCAAATTAAATTATCAGCTTTTTATAGCTAGTCTGATCATTGTTGTCATCGGCTTTGCCCTGATGTCAGGTGAAACTGATATTTATAGTTTTACCAAAATTACGTTAGCCCCTATTGTTGTTGTCCTTGGCTTTGCCTTAGGCTTTGTTGCGATCCTATATCGTCCCAAAACAACGAAAACTGAAGAATAATCTTATTAAAAACAGATGTCTATTATTGAAGCTATCATCCTCGCTATCATCGAAGGATTAACGGAGTTTTTACCTGTCTCCTCCACAGGTCATATGATTATTGCAACCGCTCTGATGGGTATTCAACCCTCAGCGTTTGTTAAATTATTTACAATTGTCATTCAATTGGGAACAATATTATCCGTTCTCGTTTTATATTATAAAAGGTTTTTTAAATCGCTTTCATTCTATTACAAACTGGTGATTGCAGCTATTCCAGCCTCGGTGCTGGGATTACTCTTCAATGATTTCATCGATTCACTTTTAGAAAGCCCGTTGATGGTTGCCGTTATGCTGGTAGTTGGTGGGGTTGTTCTTCTTTTTGTAGACAAATGGTTTAATAAACCTACTGTTGAAGATTCCGACGAAATTTCCTATAAACAGGCTTTTATGATCGGTGTATACCAATGTTTGGCTTTGATTCCAGGCACATCTCGATCTGCAAGTACCATTATCGGTGGTATGGCCGAAAAATTAACACGTAAAGCGGCAGCGGAGTTTTCATTTTTCCTAGCTTTACCAATGATGTTTGGTGCATCAGCGGTTAAACTCCTGAAGTTTTTCAAAGAAGGAAATACATTTACAAGTGAAGAACTCAACCTGCTTATTGTTGGTAACCTCATCGGCTTTGTTGTGGCAATTATTGCCATCAAATCATTTATTGGATTTTTAACAAAGCATGGATTTAAGGCCTTTGGGTGGTACAGAATAGTGATTGGCGTTATTATACTGGTATTACTGCTTTCGGGTCATAGTTTACAAATTATCTAAAATTTTTTCATGGAAAACAGAGAGGTTGGTGAAAACTCAGCAGAGTTTAATTTTGCTGAAGGCGAAATGTTGTTGATTGATAAACCTTTGACATGGACAAGTTTCGACGTTGTAGGTAAAGTCAGGAACTCACTAAAACCATTAAAATTAAAAGTTGGCCATGCAGGCACACTGGATCCTTTGGCAACAGGATTATTGATTGTCTGCACCGGTAGATTAACAAAAAAGATCGACAGCTATCAGGCTGAAGACAAAGAATATACAGGTACAATTACACTAGGAGGCACTACCCCTTCCTACGACCTGGAAACCGAAATTGACGAGACATTCCCGATCACACATATTAACGAACAAATGATATTGGATGCTGCAAAATCATTTGTGGGTGATATCCAACAATTTCCTCCAGCACACTCTGCTATAAAGATCAATGGGGAACGTGTTTATGAAAAAGCACGCCGCGGTGAAGATGTCGAAATAAAATCCCGGCAGGTACGGATCAATAGCTTTGAAATAGAAAAGATTGAACTTCCCAACGTATATTTTCGTATTTCCTGTTCAAAGGGTACATATATCCGATCCTTGGCGTACGACTTTGGAAAAGTATTACAGAGTGGATCACATTTAAGTTCATTAAGACGAACCAAAAGTGGTGATTATCGTGTCGAAAACGCTTGGAACCTCGAACAGCTTATCGCCGAAATAAAACGTCATAAAGAAATCATTAAATAACCCTATCGGCACTTTTTATTGATTCTTTATCTTATTTTTGCAAAAAATCCTATAAATGAAAATCTACAGAAGTTTAGAAGATTTCACTCCCGTTGAAAATGCAGTCGTTACCATTGGTACTTTTGACGGTGTTCATATCGGCCACCAAAAAATATTAGTCCACTTAAAGGAGGCTGCACAAAAGATTAACGGCGAAACCATATTGCTTACTTTTTTTCCTCATCCCCGGTTAATTATTAATCCAGATGATGATAGCTTACGGCTAATAAATGATATTGAAGAGAAAGTGAGCCAGTTAAGCAAAGTGGGTATTGACCATTTGATCATTATCCCCTTCTCCCGTGATTTTTCCAATCAGACTCCTGAAGAATATATCAGCAATGTGCTTGTAGGAAAATTGGGCACCAAAAAGATTGTTATCGGATATGACCATCATTTTGGAAAAGACCGTAAAGGTTCCTTAGGAGACTTGGAACAATTTGCTTCGATATTTGATTATAGTGTGGACGAAATCCCAGAACAGGATATCAATGATATTGCCGTCTCTTCCACCCGTGTCCGTGAAGCACTCATTAAAGGTGATATCAAAACGGCCAACCTGTATTTAGGTTATCCTTTTGAATTGACAGGAACTGTGATCCGAGGGGATCAAATCGGGCGTACCATTGGGTTTCCGACAGCCAATCTACAGGTGCATGAACCTCATAAACTCATTCCTGCCTACGGAATCTATGCCGTTGAGGTCTTTATATACAATCATATCCAAAATATCACTACAGGCGAGTATAAAGAAGAGAATCCTGTATCAATCGCTAAGGGTATGGGATATATTGGCACAAGGCCTACTGTTGACGGAATGAATCGTGCGATTGAAATCAGTCTATTTGACTTTGATCAGGATATTTATGGCAAAACACTACGCGTCAAATTCCTTCACTTTATCCGCCACGATGAACGTTTTGACTCACTGGAGGAAATGAAAGCGCAGATCAAAGCAGATGAAATAGAAATAAGAAATCTTATTGCATAATATACCTTTATAAAAAGAAAAGCGGGAATTCCCGCTTTTCTTTTTATAAATAAATTACGCTTCGCATCCTGATTTCACTAAAATACCATTTTTCAGAAGTAGCCACGACACTTTTCAATGCGTTACATGATACCTGCAGCATTGCTGATGAGAACCAAACTAAGCTTTTACCAATAAGTTTTTAAACTAACAGCGCTTCGATGCCAAGCCGGTAACTATCCAATCCGAAACCACAAATCACTCCCCTGCAATTTTTGGCCAAGAAAGAATGATGACGAAATTCCTCCCGTTGATACACATTACTGATGTGAACTTCAATGACCGGTGTCTGAACAGCGGCAATAGCATCACCAATAGCAACAGAGGTATGCGTATATGCGCCAGCATTCATTACAATTCCATCGTACTCAAAGCCAACTTCATGAATTTTATCAATTAATATCCCTTCGGAATTGCTCTGAAAATATTCCAGTTGAATCGTTGAAAAGCGTTTTTTCAATTCCTCGAAATAACTCAGGAAATCCTGACTTCCATAAATTGACTTTTCCCTAACACCCAATAGATTTAAATTTGGGCCATTTAACACAAGGATTTTTTTCATCCGTATTTAATAATTTAGACAATATTAGCGATTCGATCTATGCCGGCTACATTTGGTAGCTGTAGCAGAGACCTCGAAGGCTATGAAACAGTTTTATTAAACAAGAAACATCATAATTATACATTCCATATAAGGCTTGAATAATCATGATGTTTTCATAAGCTCAATAATGTGCTTCAAATATATAAAAACTTCCTATAAATCGTTATAGATTGCTCTGAAACTCGAACGAAGTCCAAATGTAAACACCCCTGATTTATTCACGACAGGCGTCTCGTACTGTGCTTTGGCATAACGTTGCATATAGCCTAATTCTAGCCGAAGATTATATTTGGGATTGAGTACATATGCTGCTTTCGCATCGGCATAATAGATATTATTCTTGATCCCTTGCGCAATATGGTTTCCATACATATTTGGAATGGTGTTATACGATTGAAAGATATTCCCTCCCATATTGCTTCCGTCAGGCAGATCCAGTCCATTTTGTGTATACATCCCCTGTAATGAAAAGTCCCATCTGTCCCAGGCGTAGTTTACCAGACCGACCAATTCCCTGAAGTTAGCACCTTTTGGATGCGCCAATGGTTCGGCATTGTTGCTGTAGTTGGAATAGGATTTAAAGTGTGCATAGGTATAAGGCCTAGCTGTATTGTACTCCGCTAGGAAGTTTAGGTTTTTGACACCAAACATGTCGTAGCCTCTTAGCCCCAACTGCGCTCCCCATTTGTTATGTGCATAACCGTTGCCCGCAAAAAATTCCTTAGCCGTAAATTCGCCCAATAGAAACTGACCATAAACAGTCAAGTTATAAGGCAATTTATATTTTGAAGTAGCCCCTAAAAACATTTTATCCGGCGATGTGCGGTTATTGCTCTCGACAGGACGTATAAAGATAATCGGACTCAAATAACTGAAGTCAAATCCTCTTTTTCCACCCTCATCTTGTGCTGCCCAAACGACAGACTGAAAGAAACCAACGGATAATTTATTGGTCACATTCCAATCCAGGTATTGAAAGGCTCCCCATTTTTTTCCATCGCCCAAACGTCTGTTATTTTGCCCTTCCATAGGATAGGTCCCACTGATATCTTGTCTTGGATGCGTTGGATCATTCATATAGGCCCAGATGGAAGTATACTGTACATTCCCGATCGTACCGGTCAGTTTCAGATGCGCATAATTAGATGAAAAGTCAGAAAGCAACATCGAACGATAACCATCACCAATAAAATTCTTGTCGTACGCGATGGTCGCTTGGATATATTTGTGCGCATCGTAGGTCATGCTTGCGGTCGCATACATCCAGTCCATTTTATTTTTCGACTGAAATTTGGTATTTCCCTGACCGGGAATTACTTTATTAGCCACAATATAATCGTCCAGATATTTTGGAAAAACCGCCTGGCTTTCAAATGCAGATGAGTTAAATGTGAATTTATTCCCCACATTCAGTCCTACCTGAAATCCCCTTCCGTTCATCCATGTCCGACGTTTGTCACCCTGCATATCCTTTCCGATATACATATCCGGCAAAAAGTCGGCATAGAACGTGTAATCGTCTTTTTCTACTTGAACCAAATGTTCATTAAAGATCTTCCGCATGAACCAATTTGACGAAGAAACCGGTTTATTGGATTGTATCGAGTCAAATTTGGCCAGCAACAAAGAATCCTTGATGACAAATGGTTTAGCTGTTGTGTGCATTCTCGTCTCCGTTGAATACACAACATCGTTCATTTTCTGATAGAAATGATACGAATACGGCTGACTTTTAATTTGCCCAAACCCTGCAAAGGAGGCACTTACCCCGATGCCAGCCAGCACAATTCGAAGTAAATTACTTTTTTTTGATATATTAAGCCCCATAAAATTATTTCAAAGATTATTTCTTCTAGCAAAATGCATTCCTAACTGCAAATTAACCGAATAAAAATGACTTTATTCACATTCGAAGTCAATATTATAATGCTAAATCGTATTTGCTGTTCGTTATATTCAAAAATATTTATATCTTGCATCTTAGTAAATAACCTTGTATAACAAAAAATCAGCCCTAATAAGCATGAAACGCAGAACATTTATCCAAAACGCAACCTTATTGACAGCAGGTGCATTTGCAAGCAAATTTTCTTTTGCTCAGGAACATTCTTTTCCTGCCGTGCGTACGCCTAAAGAAAAACGACTTTTTTCCAGTAAAGTAGTCGAAGATGCAATCGCAGAATTTCAAAAAAACACAAAAAATAAGGAGTTAGCTTGGTTATTTAACAATTGTTTTCCAAACACATTGGACACCACAGTATTCCCTTATGTTCAGAATGGAAGAAACTATACCTACATCATCACGGGAGATATTGACGCCATGTGGCTTCGTGACAGTAGTGCTCAGGTATGGCCCTATCTTCCTTTCATGAAAAAAGATAAAAAATTACAGGAGCTCATCGTTGGTTTAATTCAAAAACAGAGCAAATGCATTAACATCGATCCATATGCCAATGCTTTTTACAATGATCCAACTAAAAAGGGAGAATGGTTTAGTGACCATACCAGCATGAAACCCGGAATCCATGAAAGGAAGTGGGAAATCGACTCGCTATGTTATCCGATTCGACTGGCTTATCATTATTGGAAAGAAACAAATGACAGCAGCCCATTTAACGAAGAATGGTTGGAAGCTCAACATAAAATTTATCAGACTTTTGTTGAACAGCAACGTAAAGATAATTTAGGACCTTATAAATTTGAACGGACAACCTCCAGAGGATCCGACACCTTACAGGTTGATGGCTATGGTTATCCCGTCAACCCCGTGGGTTTGATCTGTTCGAGCTTTAGACCTTCGGATGATTCAACTATTTTCTCGTTTTTGATTCCTTCCAACTTATTTGCGGTTGTTAGCTTGAGACAAGCTGCTGAAATTCTTAAAAAGGTTAAAAACGAACAGGCACTTGCATCAAAAATGGAAGCACTCGCCAATGAAGTGGAAGCAGCCGTAAATAAATATGGAATTATCGATCACCCAACACTGGGAAAGATCTATGCTTTTGAAGTAGACGGCTATTCAAGTCACTTAATGATGGATGACGCCAATATCCCAAGTTTATTGGCTCTGCCTTATTTAGGCGCCGTCGACATCCATGATGAAGTCTATCAGCGCACACGTAATTTTGTTCTGTCTGACAAGAACCCATTCTTCTTTAAAGGTACCGCAGCCGAGGGCATTGGCGGTCCCCACATCGGTCGTGACATGATTTGGCCGATGTCCATTATTATGCGCGCACAGACGTCGACAAATGATGAGGAGATCCGCAACTGTATCAAAACGTTAGTGAGTACACACGGCGGGACAGGATTTATGCATGAATCCTTCCATAAAAACGATCCAAAAAAATTCACCAGACATTGGTTTGCCTGGACCAATACATTATTTGGCGAATTAATTTGGAAAATATATAAAGAGAAACCATCTTTGCTTCAGTAAAACTGAATCTTATAACGCAATGTTATAGGTGGATGTAACTTATAGCATTGCGTTATGGATAATACATTAACTTCTGGTCCTATTGGAATTTTCGACTCCGGCTATGGAGGCCTGTCGGTATTCAGGGAAATTCAACAGCTTTTGCCCCAATATGACTATATCTATTTAGGCGACAATGCACGTGTCCCCTACGGTACGCGTTCGTTTGAGACTGTATATGCCTATACCAAACAATGTGTATTTAAACTATTTGATCTAGGCTGTAATCTCGTTATTTTAGCCTGTAATACTGCTTCTGCGAAGGCGTTACGAACGATTCAGCAAAACGATCTTCCACCGGGAAAAAAAGTTCTTGGCGTCATCAGGCCAACCACAGAAATCATCCATAATTATACAAAAACAAATAAAATCGGTATCCTTGCCACAACAGGAACTGTAAAATCAGAATCCTATAAAATAGAGGTCCATAAATTCAATCCGGAAATTGAAGTATTTCAACACGACTGTCCTTTTTGGGTTCCTTTGGTCGAAAACAACGAAATTAACACGGAAGGAGCACACTATTTTGTTCAAAAGGATATCCATGAGCTATTACAGCAATGTGATCAAATTGACACCATTGTTTTAGCGTGTACACACTATCCCCTACTATTGCCTGTCATCGAAAAATATGTCCCCAAAAATGTCAATATTATTTCCCAGGGACCTATTGTTGCCAACAGCCTACAGGATTACCTGCACCGACATGTCGAAATAGAGGCTTGCTGTTCCAAAAACAGTCAATTGGCCTTCTACACTACGGATGACCCCAGGGATTTTGAAACCAAAGCAAAAATATTCTTTGGAAAAGAGGTGGATGCAAGCCATATCAGCGTTTAAAAATAAAAAGCGATGAATTTTTAAAACTATTGTCGTTTACTTTTCGTTATTCCTGATAAAGGAGCGACAATGAAAAAAAATTTTATAACCATCGCATATAATGAGGAAACACAACATTGTGAATCCAAAGAGTTTTCAACTTTTCAGGAAAGCGCGGACTATTTTAAAACTTTTGAGACTTCTGCTCAGCCAAACTATGTTCCCGTATGCATCTACAATTTAAGCACCAATGCAACATTAGAAGTGAGCGATTATTTTGTCAACAAAGAAAATGAGTTGCAAAAGATATTGACACATTGTTTGAATATGCCTTAGCCTAGACACCGAAACCGTCAACAGAATGGGCGAAGTTTTTATCTTTCTCATTTTTAATGATGTTGTGATAAATGTCGATAAATTTATTACATGATATCAGAAAGCATTTCATTAATTTTTAATATCTTCAACGGAACAATAAGACAAAAAAATAAGTCATCAACAATGAAAACCAAACTGACAATAAGCCTTTTAACGATATCACTAGGCCTGACCGCCTGTAATTCCAATCATGCAAATTCAAATTCCGGTTCAGATAGCACATCAAATCCGGGTACGGATACGACTAGCTATCCACCAGTCGAAACTCAAAAAGCAAATACGGATTACAAACCTGCTTTTGCCGGACAAACCAGAATCGCCGGAGCGAAAACAACCTCCGCCTTTGAAGGCAAAGTTATTGCCGAAGGATTAAAGTCCCCTTGGGGCATTGCAGCGCTACCGGATGGTAGATTATTGATCACAGAAAAAGAAGGTGATATGCGTATCGCAAGTGCCGACGGGAAATTAAGCGAGCCAATTAAAGGCCTTCCTGCGGTGAATAGCAGCGGTCAGGGCGGATTGCTCGGATTGAGACTCGATCCGGATTTTGCAACAAACCGAATGGTATATTGGGTATTTTCGGACAATACCCCCGCAGGAACGTTAACGGCTGTTGCCAAAGGTAAGCTTTCTGCTGACGAGAAATCATTCGAGGGCGCGAAGGTTATCTATCAGGCAACTCCAGCCCATAAGGGCAACTTGCACTATGGTGGGCGAATAGTTTTTGATAAAGAAGGGAACATTATTTTTACTACCGGTGAACGCTCTGATTTGGTCACCAGACCTTTGGCTCAGGATTTAAATGCGGCCCTGGGTAAGATTTTACGCATTACAAAAGATGGAAAACCGGCACCCGGCAATCCATTTATAGGAAAAGCAAATGCACGACCAGAGATATACAGCTATGGACACCGTAATCCGCAGGGACTTGCGTTTCATCCTGAAACCGGCGATTTATGGGAAACTGAATTTGGCCCTCGCGGTGGAGATGAACTCAATAGGGTCCAAGCCGGTAAAAATTATGGTTGGCCTACCATTACCTATGGAATAGAATATAAAGGCGATAAAGTTGGTGCAGGTATACAGCAAAAAGATGGGCTTGAGCAACCTGTTTATTATTGGGACCCTGTCCTCTCCCCAAGCGGAATTACATTTTATACCGGACAGAACATTCCCGAATGGAAGAATAACCTCTTTATTTGCGGCCTGAGCAGTACCCATATCGCCCGGATTATCTTAAAAGACAATAAAGTGGTTGGCGAAGAACGCTTACTCGGCAGTGAAGGGCAACGATTCAGAGATATTACGCAAGGACAGGATGGTGCGCTATATGCCATTACTGATCTCGGCAGATTATATAAAATAGACAAAAAGTAAATTTAATAAAGATAAGTAGCCCCGATGTGGGGCTACTTATTATGTCTTATGCCCCCCTTCCTATTCTTCCAATTTTATTTTATCAGATATCGATAAACCGATCAGATCACGAAAGGCAATTTGGCATAAAGCTAAAGTTTGGCGTGATTATTGACAATATCTAATCGAAACAATAAAATATTATATGGTAAAAAAAGAAAAAATGAAAAAATTATTAGAAATTAACCCCTTATCGTTCTATGTGACCAACTGGGGATTTGTAAACAACACCGAACCAAAAAGAACGCGCAAAACTGGCCAACCTTCTCCGAAAAATTAGGCGTTCTTCTCTAAACATTCCAATCAAATTTATTAAAATCATCTGCTGATATCCTCCATACGGATATTAAGTAAGAGATTTATTCTTTTACTCCTACCGTAATTAGAGGATATCAAATTATGCAAAGTAAATTGCCAATAAAATAACAATAACGATACATGCTATCATAATGTATTTATTCAATTGGCTATTTTTCTCTCCTTCATCACTTTTATAGTGATAATCACGTTTGTTCGGCAAATTCATAAGTCTGTTTTTATTAATGATGAAGTTACGGACTTTTTTCCATATTATTCATGATGATAAGGTTCGCCTTTCATAATAGAAAAGGCTCGATAAAGCTGTTCCGTAAAGAATAAACGGATCATTTGATGCGAAAAAGTCATCTTCGACAAAGACATTTTGGAATTTGCACGATCATAGATTTTTTGATCAAAACCATAAGGACCACCGATAATAAACACCATATGCTGTACACTATTGACCATCATTTTCTCCAAATATGCGGAAAAGTCCAGGGAACGGAACTCCTTACCAAATTCATCCAGTAAAATGACCATATCCTGCGGCTGCAATTGTTTTAAAATGAATCCAGCTTCCTTGTCCTTTTGCTGCTCCTCAGAGAGACTTTTGCTATTTTTAATATCCGGTATTACCATGATAGTAAAGTTTACATAGAACTTTAGTCTTTTGATGTATTTATCGATTCCTTCGATCAAGTATTTATCATCCGTTTTTCCAATACAAAGCAACGTTATTTTCATAATATCTAATAAGTTGCCAAAGTTCCAATTTTATTTAAAATATCCGTAAACAAAAAGCTATAAAACAATAAACAATATTATTCGTTTAGTTATAGAACAATTATTTTCGCAATAATGCACAAAAACCAAATTTTTAGTATGAAAAAAATTAAATCGATCTTTCTTATTGCACTATGTTTATTTGGCTTTCGAAGTTATAGTCAGCAAGCTCTTCCAGACACCAGTAAAATATGGACGATCAAAGGTGAAAACACTTTTCTAATTAACCAAAGTTCATTTTCCAATTGGGCGGCGGGGGGTGTCAATTCATTCTCCGGAAACCTTACCTTAAATTATGATTTCAATTATAAAAAAGATAAGTGGTCCTGGGACAACAAGGTGCTAGCGGCATACGGTTTAACTTTTCAAAAAGAATCTGACTGGCGCAAAAATGATGATAGATTGGTATTGAACAGTTTATTGGGGCATCAGGCCTCACAATACTGGTTATATACTTTTTTCTTGAATTTTAATACGCAGTTTGCCGATGGATTTGATTATACAAAAACTCCGAAAGAACGTATTTCGCGATTCCTGGCTCCGGCATATTTAAGCTTTGGACCCGGTTTTGCCTACAAAAAATCGGATAACCTGAGGTTCAATCTGTCCCCAGCAGCAGTAAGATTCGTGTTCGTCAGCGACACGCTTCTTTCAACACGATATGGTCTAGATCCCGGAAAAAAAGTAAGAACCGAGTTCGGTGCCTCTTTTGACGCATACTACAAAGTAAACCTGATGGAGAATGTTTCCTTTGAAAATATTTTAAAACTCTATTCAAATTACCTGGACAAGCCGCAGAATGTTGACATAGACTACACCGCGAATCTATTCATGAAGGTCAATAAGTTTATTACCGTAAACGCCGGCGTACAAATGATCTATGACGACAACACCGCCATTCCGATTATTGAAGAAGGAAAAGAAGTCGGAAAAAGAAACTCCGCATTACAGATCAGACAAATCGTCGGAGCTGGAGTAACCTATAAATTTTAGTTGCAATAATCAATTCCACATCGAAGAAAAGAACAAAAATGCATTGAATAGAATTAAAAAAAGCCGAAATGTATTATTTCGGCTTTCTCATTTATGGATACTCGTGTAAAATTACATATTAAAATGGTGCATCGTCAGGCATATCGTTCATGCGTGAAGGCATGGTAATGCCACCACTAAAACCTGCTCCACCAAAGTCATCGCCAAAATTTGGAGACGGATTCAATGCAGATGCAGAGAATGTGGCTGGCGCATCGCCAAAACCATCACCCCCACCCATTCCGGAAAACTCGTCTTCAAGATCGACAAATTTAACAAATTTACCGACGAAACGAAGTGGTACGATCCCTGTTTCACCATTACGGTGCTTCGCAATAATAACTTCACCCACACCTGCCGTCGGACGTCCTTCCTCATCTTCTGTCAAACCATAATATTCTGGTCGGTATAAGAAAAGTACCATATCGGCATCCTGCTCAATAGACCCCGACTCACGCAAATCGGATAACATTGGCCGTTTACTATTTCCAGGTCTGGATTCCACCGCACGACTCAATTGCGACAAGGCCAAAACTGGAATATTCAACTCTTTCGCGACAGATTTCAGAGCACGGGAAATACTACCGATTTCTTGTTCCCTGTTTCCCCCACCTTTGCCTTCTGCTTTACCGTGCATCAATTGCAAATAATCGACAATCACCATTTGGATATCATATTGTGCTTTTAGACGACGGCATTTTGCCCTAAATTCAAATACGTTCAGCGCAGGAGTATCATCAATGATAATCGGAGCGTCTGTCAGTCGTCCGATACGAGAGTGCAATTGCTGCCATTCATGATCTGCGAGGTTACCTTTTTTTAGTTTTTCCTGCTCAATTTCAGTTTCCCCAGCGATCAGACGATTAACCAACTGAACCGATGACATCTCTAGCGAGAATACTGCTACAGCTTTACCGTGTTCTACCGCCGCATTTCGTGCGACAGACAATACAAATGCCGTTTTACCCATCGCTGGACGTGCAGCAATAATCACCAGATCCGAAGGCTGCCAGCCAGAAGTCATACGATCAAGCGCCGTTAGCCCTGATGGCACACCGGTCAGACCGTCCGTGCGATCACGTAACATCTCAAGATTCGAGATGGCTTCACGCATAATATCGTCCATCTTGCGGGAATCTCTTCTCAAGTTATTTTGTGCAATATCAAACAAGCTCTTTTCGGCATGGTCCAGGAGATCGAAAATATCGGAGGTCTCGTCGTAGGAGCTATTGATAATTTCAGTTGAAACTTTGATCAGTTCCCTTTGAATATATTTTTGAGAAATAATCCGTGCATGGTATTCAATATTTGCCGCTGAAACTACGCGGTCGGTCAGTTGCGTAATATAATAAGCTCCGCCTACCATTTCCAGCGCGCCCATTCTCCGCAACTCGGATGTAACCGTCAAAATATCAATCGGCGAGGTCTTTTGGAATAAACCAAATATCGCTTCAAAAATCTTCTGATGCGATTCCTTATAGAAAGACTCAGGTTTTAAAATATCAATAATCTCGCTCAGTGCATTTTTCTCAAGCATCAATGCGCCCAAAACAGCTTCCTCAAGATCTACCGCCTGTGGTGGTAGCTTCCCTAAGCCGCTTACCATATTGTTTAATTTGGTACGGCGCTCACCATAATTACCTCTTTTGTTATTATCCGTATTATTCGCCTCAAAATTGCTCTCGTTCATCATGATATTATATCCGAAATATAGCTTCCCAGCTCTTAAATTTAAGATGGGATAACAAATGTATAAAAAATAAAATTCACCACGAGGATGAATTACAAACAGCAGATTTAGTTGTTCAGCCATCAACTGTCAAAACGCTTTGAAGGACACAGTTTTACCACTCCACTTATCAACACAACATGTGGAAAACATGTTGAAAATAAAAAACAAGCCCTTAAAATCAATACATTAAAAAGTGTTGATAACTTAAACCATTGTGAATAAGCAAAATTCCACAAATTCAAAATAGCAGCATTTATTTCCCATTAAAGACTGTCACAACATCTCCTTGATCAGACAGGAAAAATCTCAGCTTTAAATCGAAAAACAAATCCCATTTTAAGCATTAAAAATATACTTATATTGTATATTTGTAAAATGACGCACGATTCTTCAACATTAAAGCCCTATAAAGACGCCAACGACGGCAAGAAAAAACAGGTCGCGGATATGTTCAACAATATTTCCCATTCCTACGATTTCTTAAATCACTTCATGTCTCTGGGGATTGATATTATATGGCGTAAGAAAGCCATTAATGCCTTAAAATCCATCAAACCTCAACTGATGCTGGATGTGGCAACCGGAACAGGGGATTTTGCATTGGAATCCATCAAAATATTGAATCCCAAAAAAATCATTGGGGTTGATATCTCGCAGGGTATGCTTGATGTTGCTAAAAAGAAAATCGCAAACAAAGGGTTGGAAAATCAATTTGAAGTACAATTAGGCGATTCGGAGAGGCTTCAATTTGATGACAATACGTTTGACGCCGTGACCGTTGCATTTGGTGTCCGTAATTTTGAGAACTTAGAAAAGGGACTGTCCGATATCTACCGAGTATTGAAACCGGGTGGCAAAGCCGTTATTTTGGAGTTTTCAAATCCAAAAAAATTCCCAATAAAACAACTCTATAATTTTTACTTCAAATATGTAACACCGACTATTGGAAAGTTCTTTTCAAAAGATGCCAGTGCTTACGAATATCTACCGGAATCTGTTGCTCAGTTTCCCGATGGACAGAAATTTGTTGCTATAAATAAAAAGGCTGGCTTTGACCAAACGATTGTAAAACCCCAGACGTTCGGTATCTGTACGATTTATATCGCTACAAAATAAGTCAATAAACGATTCCACGGCTACATTTTAGCATAAAAAGACGGTCAATATCGAGTTTTAATATTTCAACTAGTAACATATATGAGAAAGACAGTTTTCATCACAGGAGCAAGTTCAGGTATTGGCCAGGCCTGTGCTGAAGTATTGGCAAAGGAAGGCTACAATCTTTTACTTTGTGCCCGCAGACTAAATCGTTTGGATGAATTAAAGGAAAAACTGAGTTCAACCTATCCCGATATCAACATTCATACTTTTGAATTAGACGTTAGAGATTCAGAGCAGGTCCAGAATCAAATAGATGGTTTGCCGCAAGAATGGAAAAAAATCCATGTGTTGATTAATAATGCCGGACTTAGTCAAGGTCTGGATCCTATTCAGGATGGCGATATCGGTGACTGGGACAGAATGATCGATACCAACGTCAAGGGCTTGCTTTATGTGAGCAAAGCAGTTATCCCACTCATGGATACTGAAAATGGGGCACATATCGTCAATTTAGGATCTATAGCCGGAAAAGAGGTTTATCCCAATGGTAATGTGTACTGTGCGACAAAACATGCCGTCGACGCTTTAACAAAAGCAATGCGTATCGACCTGCTTTCCAAAGGTATAAAAGTTAGCTCCATTGATCCCGGAATGGTCGAGACAGAGTTCTCCGAAGTTCGTTTTCATGGCGACAAGGAACGGGCAAAAAACGTCTATGTAGGCGTACAGCCCCTAACCGGAATCGACATCGCTGAAACAATACTTTTTGTCATCACTAGACCGGCGCATGTGAACATCAACGATCTATTAATAATGCCCACGGCTCAGGCTACGGGCACGATTGTCAATCGAAAATAATTAAAACATCATGTCATTAGAAACACAAATAAATCAAGACATTAAAGCGGCAATGATCGCAAAAGACACCGCAACATTGCGTGGACTACGTGCCATCAAAGCGGCTATTCTTCTTGCTAAAACTGAAAAAGGTCATGCAGAAGAGCTAAATCAGGAAGCTGAAATCAAAGTTTTACAAAAACTGGTAAAACAACGCCGTGAGTCTGCCGAAATCTATAAGAATCAAAACCGTGAAGATCTTTATCAAATTGAGGTAGAAGAAGAAAAAGTGATCGAAGCCTACCTTCCTAAACAAATGAGCAAAGAGGAAGTAGAGTCCGTTATCAAAGCAATCATTGCAGAGACCGGCGCTTCATCCATTAAGGAAATGGGAAAAGTAATGGGTGCTGCCAATCAAAAATTAGCTGGTCAAGCCGACGGGAAGACAATCTCGGAGGTCGTAAAAAGCCTATTGGCGTAATCACCCCATTAACATAACATCAATCGAGTTACCGACTAATTGCTCCTGCGGTGGGGTCGGTAACTCGGTTTGTCTGTCTTCATTAACCATCATGGATTATAATTGGAAACTTAAGAATTTTGACGAACTGACGAACCGGGAACTGTATCGCCTTTTAAAATTGCGTACGGAGGTTTTTGTGCTGGAACAAGCGTGTTTATATCCGGAACTGGATGATAAAGATTATGTCTGCCTCCATCTTTGGGCGGAGAAGGATGGAGAGATTGTCGCCTATACCCGTTTGGTTCCGCCTGGAATTTCATACCCACAAGCGTCCATAGGGCGTGTAATTGTTGCGAAGGAGGCGCGAGGAACAGGCTTAAGCCAGCTGCTGATGCATAAATCCATCGCCGCTACGCTAGAAGCGTTCGGAACGCAGGATATTCAAATCGGTGCCCAATTTCACTTAAAGTCATTCTATGAGAAATTAGGGTTTGAACAAAATTCCGAACCTTATCCTGACTACGGGATTCTCCACATAGACATGACTAAATCAGTTCTTAAATAAATTATATTTATGAATCACATTGTAATCATTACCGCTGCATTATTGGGCGCTCTGGCCATTATATTAGGTGCATTTGGCGCACATGCATTCAAAAAAATTCTATCGGCTGAAAAGCTGGATTCGTTTGAGGTAGGCGTTCGATATCAAATGTATGCAGCCATCACGCTATTGGTTCTCGGACTAAACCTGTCCTTTGACTATCAGTCCGAACGGGTAGCCTATTACCTAATTACCTCGGGCACATTATTGTTTTCAGGAAGTATTTATTTTCTTTCCTTTGCGGAGTATTGGAAAAAAAACCTGAAGTTTCTTGGCCCCATCACTCCTTTAGGAGGATTACTCATGATAATGGGCTGGATTGCAATTATCATTCGTTTTTTATAACTTTGCATAACATAGTGGCAATGATGTCTGCCCAAAACCGCCCTAATAAGCTGATGACGTCTACTTTTAGTATAAAAACAACAGATTTTATATGAGTAGACTTATGGCTATCAAAACTTCAAATCAAACAGCGCAAAACAAGTTTTATTTCATTTCCAAATGGCTGATTACCTGCTGTATGGTAGGATTTAGCGTTGGGTCAATCTGCGCATTCTTTCTTTTTTCGCTGAATTGGGTCACCGCATATAGAGAAAACAATTCCTGGATTATCTACGGATTACCGCTTGCGGGGCTGATCATTGCCTTATCCTATCAGCGTTGGGGTAATCCCTCCAGTAAAGGGAACAACCTCCTGATTGAAGAATACCTTTATCCACAGCGCCGGATACCGCTCATCATGGCACCTCTTGTCCTATTCGGAACTTTGCTCACCCATCTGTTTGGGGGATCAGCCGGACGTGAGGGAACGGCGGTCCAGATTGGTGGGGCAATATCCGACCAACTCAACCGTTGGTTTAATTTCGGCAAAACCGAACGTCGTATCCTGATATCCATTGGCATTACAGCAGGTTTTGCCGCCGTCTTTGGCACCCCACTTGCCGGAGCCATCTTTGGCCTTGAAGTTCTGCTCATTGGCAAAAAAAGATATTTTGGGCTACTCCCCTGCATGCTCACAGCCTATATCGCACACTTTAGTTGTCAGTTGTGGAATATCCCGCATACACATTATCCTATACATGATAGTATCCCCGCAATATCTTTAAGCAATATTGGCCTTAGCCTGATTGCCGGGATTTTATTCGGTGCGGCAGCCCGGTTGTTTACTTTCACGGGAGACTTCTTCAGCTCCCAATTTAAAAAGATCAGATCCCCGCTATTCAGACCCGTTATCGGTGGTATTATCATCGTGATTACGGTGGTATTGCTAAAAAGCACAAAATATATCGGCTTGGGTATTCCAATGATACAGGAGGCTTTTAACAATCCTTCGGATTATTATGATTTCCTCATCAAATTGGTGCTAACCACATTTACGCTTTCTGCCGGCTTTAAAGGCGGGGAAGTGACCCCATTATTTTTTATAGGAGCTACGCTTGGCAGTGCGCTGAGTACGGTTATCCCGCTCCCTTTAGGGCTGCTGGCCGCCATGGGCTTTGTTGCCGTATTCTCAGGCGCCACAAATACGCCACTGGCCTGTATCATTATGGGCTATGAGCTTTTTGGTTTTCAACCCGTCGTTTTTATAGCAATTGCTTGCATAGCCGCATTTATATTTTCTGGAAAAAAAGGAATTTATGTTGCTCAAAAAGGGGGAATTAAAGAAAAATTGTACCGAAGATTGAATCTGTAACTCAGTCCATAAAAAAAGCATAAAATCAGTCCCTGATTTTATGCTTTTCATCGCTATTTTTTTCAAACAGGCCTACAATAATTTGCCCTGCAAAAAGAATGCTGCAACGGTAAAATAAATAATCAAGCCGGAGACATCAACCAAAGTGGCCACAAAAGGTGCCGATGCCGTGGCTGGATCCAAACCAAACCGACGTAGAATAAAAGGAATAAATGAACCCGACAAAGTTCCCCATAACACGATAAACACCAACGAAACCGCCACAGTAAGACCTATTGCAATCCAATAAGGGCCATAGTCATATAAACCAAGAAAATGCCAGGCCAATATCCTAAGAAAACCAATGGCGCCCAATATACTGCCCAAAATCAGTCCCGAAGAAACTTCCCTTTTCATGACATACCACCAGTCCTTGAGTTTCAATTCACCCAAGGCCATGGCACGAATAATAAGTGAGGCAGCCTGCGAGCCCGAATTTCCACCACTGGAAATAATCAGCGGAACAAACAATGCCAATACAACCGCCTTTTCCAATTCCCCTTCAAAGAAACCCATGGCAGAAGCGGTAAGCATCTCACTGAAAAATAATATAATAAGCCATCCGGCCCGTTTTTGTACTAACTGAAGTAATGGCGTCTTTGTATAAGCCAGATCCAGCTCTTCCATCCCTCCAAATCGTTGAATATCTTCTGTGTCACGGTCTTCGATCCGGTCCAGCACATCATCAAAGGTCACAATCCCAACCAATACACCCGCTTCGGTAATAATAGGTAAGGCACTTCGATCGTATTTTTGGAAGATTTCGAAAGCCTCCTCCATCGGAGTTGAGGCTTTAATTGCTGCAAAATTATAGTCAATTAGATCCGAAATCTTTGTGGAACCATCAGACAATAGCAATTGACCGATCTTCAAATCATCAATCAAAACATTCTTCTCATCAACGACATAAATGAAATTGAGTGTCTCAGCCTTTCTTCCGAAGACTTTAATATGCCGAAAAACATCATCCACCGTATAATAGGGACGTACCTGCACATACATGGGTGTCATTAGACGGGCAATACTGTCCTCTTTATATCCAATCAACTCCAGCGCCATCTGCTTTTCACGCTCGTTCAAGAGATTGATCAAATATTTGATCAGATCATCCGGTAGCTCAGAAAGCAACTCGTTTCGCGTATCCGGCTTAAGGTTATTCAGCAATTCGGACAATTCCTGCTCGGTCATTGATTTAATCAATGTGTATTGGACATCTACTTCCAAAAATGAAAAGATTTCCAATCTATCCTCTAAAGGATAGTCCATAAAATGTTGATGTTGCTCACCTTTAGTTAGACGCGATATTTCTTCCGCAATATCGGCTGGGTGCAATGCTGAATTTTGTTCCATTGGAAGAATATTTTAATGGATTTAGCGCAAAAGTAGCTTATTTTGTATGATATCCAATCATCTACAAAAGTATTTTTTAAGAAGGAAAGGCACTATTATATCTAAAATAGGCTGCTGACCGCTTTCGATTTATTGTTAAGCTACGAAAACAGTGCAGATTTTACAAAATCTTAAAAATTAATTAATCCGGGAGCAAGCTCCACAGCTTCACTTTCCGGTCGAAATAAACGGGCTGTTAACGTTCCCTCCAATTTTATTTCTCCTTGATTTACTTTTAGCCAACTACCTTCCCGTAGTCCGATTACGGGTTGTGAATTAAATTGATGAAATTCCTGAATACGGGTTTCCCGTGTTTCTCCTTTATGGGTCGAATTCATGTCCGGATCCAAAAAATGTGGATTAATATTAAAAGGGAGAAATCCCAACGCGTCAAAACTTGGCGGATAAACAATAGGCATATCGTTTGTTGTGCCAATGGTCAATCCGGTCAAATTAGATCCAGCAGAAGTGCCTACATAAGGAGTTCCTTTGCCTACTTGTACGCGCAATTGATGTACAAGATCCAAATCATACAATGTCTTCAACAACAAGAATGTATTGCCCCCACCGACAAAGATTGCTTTTGCTTCCTGAATGGCCTTTTTCTTGTTCTGAAACTCATGCAATCCGGTAACTTTTATATTTTTATCATCCAAAGCTTCCTGAACCTTGGCCGTATACGCATCAAAAGATATTCCGGATGGTCTGGCAAAGGGAATAAACAGCAACTCATCGGAAGCGATAAATTTCACAAAATCTTCTTTAATGTAATCGAGAAATCCGCTGCCATGAATGGTACTTGTGCTTACGACCAATAAATTATAGATTGGATTGATCAACATATCTTATTTCTTAAAATTATATAACAAAAAATGTACCTTTTACTTCGTTTGAAGCGAAGCCAAAGGTACATTTTTACTTTCTGATTCTTTATTTTTTATCAGCAGACTTTTTCTCCGCACTCCATCTTTTATTTTCTTGCAGCGCTTTATGTAAAAGATATTCGATCTGCCCGTTAACACTCCTAAACTCATCTGCAGCCCATTTTTCCAATGCTTTGTACATTTGATCGTCAAGCCGCAACATAAAGTTCTTTTTATCTGCCATTTCATTCAGTTTATTGGTACAAAGTACCGGTATTTACAATTGGTGTCGCGGCTTTTTCTCCACAGAGCACCACCATTAGATTGCTCACCATAGCCGCTTTTTTCTCGTTGTCCAGTTCTACAATATCCTTTTCGGACAGCTTCTTTAGTGCCATCTCAACCATGCCTACAGCACCATCCACAATCTTTGAACGCGCGGCGACAATGGCAGCAGCTTGTTGTCTTTGCAACATTGCACCGGCAATTTCGGATGCATAAGCCAAATGACTGATTCTAGCCTCTTTAATAATCACCCCCGCAGGTGCAAGACGATCGGCGAGTTCCTGCTCAAGAATATGATTCACCGTATCGCCGCCTTCACGCAAAGTGATCTCCGCTCCCTCATCCTCCAGGTTATCATAAGGAAAACTTCCCGCCAGATGCCGTACCGCAGCTTCGCTCTGCGTACGTACATAAGACGTATAATTACTGACATCATACGCAGCTTTATAGGTATCCCCTACCTGCCATACGATAACAGCACCGATCTCAATTGGATTTCCCATCTTATCGTTTACCTTTAATGTCTGCCCTTGGAGATTATCCGAACGTAAACTGATCTTGATGGTAGAATACAGCGGATTGACAAAAAACAAACCGTTCTCTTTTACAGTGCCCACATATCGACCAAAGAAATTTAAAACACGTGAATGATTTGGATTAATAATCATTAATCCTTTCAGTATAAAAAATGTTCCGATCATCAGGATGACGCCAAGTACAACATATAGCGAACTTTCGTCGACGTTGGCAAATGAAAATATGGCAGCTATAAAAGAAGCTACCGCAATTAATAAGGCTAAATAGCCCGACATAGGTTTAATCAATTTTTCCATAATTCGTTAATATATATTTGATATCATTTTAATATCATAAATATAGCAAAAAATAATTCTTATTTCAAAGCCAAAATTATTATTGTTATTTTTGATTATGCTCAAAAGGTCCTTTTTACCACTTGTGAACGCCAATACCAAAACGCTTATCCTCGGATCTTTGCCGGGCGACAGATCGTTGGAGCAAAATGAATATTATGCGCATCCACAAAATCGTTTCTGGAAAGTGATCAGACATTTGTACGATAGTCCAAATACGACTGACTATATTGATAAAGTAAATCTGCTACTTAACAACGGCATTGGTCTATGGGATGTCTGTGCGGAAGCATCCCGTCCGGGCAGTATGGATTTGGCCATCAAAGATGAAAGTCCCAATCCAATCATCGCCCTTCTGGAGGCAAATCCGGGGATCAAACTCGTAGTCTTTAATGGGCAAAAAGCGTATAAATTGTTTACGAAGTATTTTGACGAAAAAGAGAACATACGCTACCTATGCCTCCCCAGTACAAGTCCTGCAAATGCAAAAACAAACTTCGAACAACTCGTCACGCATTGGCGTACGATCATAAGTGATTAAATTACATAAATAAGGTTCGTTAATTCAGCGCTATTGCTTATTTTTGCGCTAAGATGTCAGATTTAAAATACAATCAACGAGGTGTATCCGCTGGAAAAGAGGATGTGCACAATGCGATAAAAAATATCGACAAGGGTCTGTTTCCCAAAGCATTCTGTAAAATCATTCCCGATATTTTGGGTGGAGATCAGGACTGGTGCAATATAATGCATGCTGATGGTGCCGGTACCAAGTCTTCGCTAGCCTATGTCTATTGGAAAGAAACTGGAGATATTTCGGTTTGGAAAGGTATTGCACAAGACGCTATCATTATGAATATAGACGATTTACTCTGTGTTGGAGCGATCGATAATATTCTACTGTCCTCTACAATCGGAAGAAACAAAAATCTTATTCCCGGAGAAGTTATTGCAGAAATCATCAATGGTACAGAAGAAATATTGGCTGAACTTCGTGATTTGGGTATCGGTATTTATTCTACCGGTGGCGAAACTGCTGACGTTGGCGATCTGGTACGCACAATTATAGTCGATAGTACAGTTACATGCCGGATGAAACGGGAGGATGTGATTTCAAATCACCGGATTAAAGGGGGCAACGTAATCGTCGGCTTGGCGTCCAATGGAAAAGCAAGCTATGAAAAAGCTTATAATGGCGGTATGGGCTCCAATGGCTTAACCTCAGCACGTCATGACGTCTTTAACAAAAAAGTAGCGGAAAAATATCCGGAGGCTTACGATCCGGCTGTCCCTTATGAACTTGTTTTTGCAGGGAGTCAGGATTTAACCAATGGCATCACCGTGGAAACAGGCGAAACAGTCACTGCGGGTAAACTCGTCCTTTCACCGACACGTACCTATGCCCCGGTCATCAAAAATATTTTAGATAAGTACCGTTCTCAGATTGACGGAATGGTGCATTGTTCAGGTGGAGCGCAGACTAAAGTGTTGCACTTTGTGGACAATGTACATGTCATCAAAGACAATCTTTTCCCAATTCCGCCACTCTTTGAATTGATACAGAAAGAATCCAATACGGACTGGAAAGAGATGTACAAGGTATTCAATATGGGACACCGGATGGAATTGTATGTACCTGAAGCTATTGCTGCGGATATCATTGCCATTTCGGAGTCATTCGGAATTCCGGCACAAATTATCGGTCGTGTAGAAGATGCCGCTTCTAAAAAAGTAACGATTACATCTCCTTTTGGAGAATTTATTTACGAATAAAACAAGTATGCACCAATTTATGCGATAAAGATTGGTGCATTTATTCCTTTTGGTATCAATGAAAGAAAAACTTCTCGTGGGCTGGAAAGAGACCCTGGATTTACCTGAATTAGGAATATTTGGCATAGAAGCAAAAGTCGATACCGGCGCCGCTTCCTCGGTTTTGCATTGTAACTCCTATAAAATCGTCAATGAAGATGGTCAGGACTGGATCCATTGCGAACTCATTACCAATTTCGAAACAGAAGAAACCAAAGTTTTAAAATTAAAGCTTTACAAATCAAAACTGGTCAAGAGTTCATTTGGTCAGGAGGAAAAGCGTTATTATATCCGAACTACAGCAAAACTTTACGACCAGGTTTTCAGTATCAAGATTTCATTTCGAAATCGCTCCAAAATGACCTACCCGATGCTTTTAGGAAAGAATTTTCTCTACCGAAGATTTTTGGTTGATGTTTCCAAAGAAAATCTCTCCTTGAAGTCCCCGTCAAAATAAAAACAAATAGCAAAGCTATTTTGTTATCTTAGCACAAAAATATATTCAATATACAAACCGTGAAAATTGCCGTATTATCGACAGTAAAGAGTTTATACTCAACTCGTCGTCTCGTAGAAGCTGCACAACAAAGAGGTCACGAATGTGTTGTCATAGACCACAGTAAGTGTTACGTTGGCATTCAGCAAGATAAACCCAGTATTCATTACAAAGGACAGGATCTCAGTGGTATTGACGCGATTATTCCCCGAATAGGCGCTTCGGTCACCTTTTATGGTTCGGCTATTGTCAGACAATTTGAGGTGATGGATGTAATTTCCGCAAATCCAAGTCAAGCTATTACCAGGTCCAGGGACAAATTGAGATGTCTGCAGATCTTGTCCGGTGCCGGCATTGGCCTTCCGATTACAGGCTTTGCACGTACGGCGTCCGATGTTGACGATCTGATCAGTATGGTAGGCGGAGCCCCTTTGGTGATTAAACTATTGGAAGGTACACAGGGGATTGGTGTTGTTTTGGCAGAAACCAAGAAAGCGGCGTCATCTGTTATAGAAGCTTTCTACGGCCTCGGAAACAATATTTTGATCCAAGAGTTTATCAAAGAGTCGAAAGGTTCTGACATCAGAGCTTTTGTGGTCGACGGCAAAGTTGTCGGGGCAATGAAACGTACAGCTAAAGAAGGTGAATTTCGGTCAAACATACACCGGGGCGGAACAGCTCAGGTAATACGCCTAAGCAAGGCAGAAAGAGAAACCGCTATTGCCGCCGCCGCACAATTGGGGCTTACCGTTTGTGGCGTGGATATGATTCCCTCGGACCGGGGGCCGTTAGTTCTCGAGGTAAATTCTTCCCCCGGATTGGAGGGTATAGAAAAGGCCACAAAGAAAGACATTGCTTCTGAAATCATTCAATACATCGAAAGACAATATGAATTGAAACAAGCACAAATGCCAAAAGTGGTAAAGAAGAAGAAAAAGAGAGAGAGCAAATTATAAAATTACCGGACTAAAAATTAAAAGGGTTGTTAATGGCTATTGACAACCCTTTTAATTTTTAAAGACGCTAGATTTAATGAAATAAAGATTTCCCAATACTTCCCAAATTCAGCTACCGTTGAGTCCAAATTTTACTTATCTTAGGCTAAATTATGAATTAATGAAAAGATTTAGCCATCTTCTATTAGCTTTCGTACTTGTACTAGCTGCATTTTCCTGGTCTTTTAGCCAAACACCCATTCAAAAAACAGCGTCGCCAACTTGGCTCCGACCCATTACAAAAAAAGCCATAAAGCCAAATCTGGATGATATTAGCGATGGATATTACTATGAGTTAATCGAAAATCAAATAAACTTAGCTGCCCAAACAAAATATTATAAGGACATAAAAGTATTGTTTGATCAAAGTGGGATCGAAAACCTGGGACAGGTTCAGGTAACCTTTGATCCGCATTTCCAAAAACTTCAATTACATGAGTTGAAGATCATTCGCAACGGGAAAAATATTGACTTACTGCCACAGGCAAAATTCAACCTCCTTGCATCCGAAACAGAGCTTTCGAGGTCCATCTACAACGGAAGTCAGATGGCTCATTATGTCCTGGAAGATTTACGTAAAGACGATAAGATCGTATTTGCCTATTCAATTATAGGTGCAAATCCCGTATTTGAACATAAATTTTTCGACACCTATTACCTACAGGGATATGAACCTACTGGTTTGGTCCATCTCAATTATATTGTACCTAACAGTCGCAAACTTCAATTCAAAAGTTTCAATGGCGCGCCTAAAGTACAGCAACAATCCATGGGAAATGCAACAAATTTCTTTTGGGAGCTTACTGAGAACAAAACAGTTCAATTCGAAAATTATAGTCCGGCCTGGTACAGCCCCTTAAAGTATATCCAATGTTCAGAATTCAATACCTGGCAGGACGTTGACCAGTGGAACCGCAGGATTAATCCCATCCCACAGATAGTTCCTTCAAGTACACTTCAAACTTTCGTCAATCAACTATGGAAAGAGTCAAATGGGCAGCCCTATAACTACTTAAAAAAGGCCTGTGATTTTGTACAAAACGAAATACGTTATATGGGTATTGAGATGGGAGAATATTCACACCGGGCGAATGTTCCGGAAAAAGTATTTTCGCAGCGCTATGGCGATTGCAAAGATAAATCCATGCTGCTGGCAACAATACTCAAAAATAAAAACATCGACGCAGGACTGGTATTAGCCAATACGTATAAGGACCGAGGACTACAGGAAGAGCTCCCCTCGCCTTATGCTTTCAACCACATGGTTGTTGAAGTTAATATCGGAGGACGTTACCAATATATTGATCCGACCATAACCAATCAGGGCGGAGATATCAAAAACAGATATTTCCCCGCTTATGGAAAAGTGCTCTCGACTCTGGGCAATGGAAAACTTGCCGATGTACCGCAGCATGTTGTGGGAAATATTAAAGTCAAGGAAACGTTGACGCTGGAAGGCAAATTCGAAGCTATCCTTGATGTCAAAACAGTCTATTTCGGAAATGAAGCGGACAATATGCGTACTTATTTTCAAGGTAGTGCCAAAAACGATATACAGAAGCAATACCTGGAGTATTATGCGAAAACCTATCCCAAAATCAATAAAATTGGCCATATACAATTCAAAGATGATATTGAGAACAATCGCGTGGAGATCACCGAAAAATACAAAATTAAAAACATCGGAAAAGCAGAAAACGGATCTTCCAAAAAGTATATTTCCTTGTTGGGCACAAATATAAACGACAAGCTACCCGAAATTATGGAGGATCGTATTGCCCCACTAAGCCTATCCTTTCCCTCAGATATCGAATATGAGATCGACGTCGTTAACAAAGGAAAAAATACATTTGGCAGCCATAAAGACAATAGCTATTTTGACCGCAACGCCTATGTATTCGGAAAGACATTGGAAATAAAGCCAGATAGTATCAAGATTGCTTATACCTTGGGTTTTCACGAACCATTTGTCGAGCAAAAGGATCTGCAACAGTATTATACAGATTTTGCCGATCGTGAGAATATCTTTTTCAATGGTTTTTATCTGGACGCCGACGGATATGTAACAGATGGGATAACTAATCTGGGCACACCGACATCAGCGAAGGAAATGAATTGGTTTACGCTGATCCTAATCATTATCCTGGTACCAGTCGTCATTTGGTATATTGTTAAAAAGTATAATAAAAGTAAGCCCTTCTTTATTAAGCCATACGACGAAGTTTATCATGAACAAATTGGTGGATGGATGATTGTACTGCTTATCGTACTATTTATAAATATATTGACCCTATCCGGTATATTTTTCTTTCAGCAGTCCTTTTTTAATTTAAATACTTGGCAAGCGGCAGATCAGTTAGATGGTGTTTCACCCATTTTATACAAAATTCTGCTGCTGTTGGAAATAATCGGTAATGTATTGATACTGGCTGGTTTGATTTATAGCTGTGTCTTACTGATCAAGAAAAGGGACATTTTCGCACAGACCTTCTTTATGGTTGCACTATTTATGGCCATATTCTGTACTATTGATGGAATTGCATCCTATTTTATGTTCAAAAGTTATTTAGATAAAACAGATGGTCCACTCGCACATTACAAAGATACCATAAAAGCGATTTTCTTTTTCTGCATTTGGGGAACCTATGTGTATAATTCTGAACGTGTCAAAGGCACCTGTCTTCGAACATATCACGATAACAACCCTATACCGCGAGCCGTTACTCCTCATCCTTTTGATCAAGATTTTCTAAACCCCTATCCGATACAAAAAGAACAAGATACAGAAATTACATCCGCGGATTATAAAACACAAAGAAATGAATTAGATGATAAGCAGTCTGAAGACAATCAAACTAAAAACTAGATACTATTTTTCAATAAAAAAAGGGTTTTGCATGATATCATGCAAAANNCAAAACCCTTTTTTTATTGAAATTTTTGATTATTTCATCTTCATAACCATATTATCGGCCCCTTCAGTAGATACCTTTACTTGGCCAGATTTGTTTTTAGTCGATTTGTAGTGAACGTGATTTTTGATACCTTCAATTTGAACGGTTTCGACAGACCCAATATTAACCATATTGTCTGCGCCCTCTATCGTAACAGTCGACACGTCATTTCCCGTTACGGTATTGCCTTTGCCTTCAATAATAACTTTACTAACATTACCACGTATTACCACCTTATTATCGGCACCTTCTATTTGGATTGTCTCTCCTCCCTTGGCCTCTATTGTCCGGCTGTTACCTACACCCTCAATTGATATAACTTTTCCCTGTTGATCCGACACAGTTTTTATAGGAGCTTTGTAACCTGGCCCTTTAGCCATAACCATACCTCCAAATAACAGAAGTGAAAATCCAAATGCGATCGTTCTTGTTTTCATAATTGCATGTTTATTGCTATTTGTACAAAAATCAAACCTAATATTGATTGAGAATGGTTATTACATATAGTTTGATAATTTCAGTTGTTTAAAAGAGGGTATAAAGCCTCCGACAAATAAAATACGATGAGCAGCTCCTTGCTATGCGTTCAAATATCGTCCAAAAAAACAGACAGCGTTCAAACGGGTGACAACAAAAAAAGGAGCCTTTGGGGCTCCTTTAATATCTCTAACA